>JAGVAB010000034.1 GCA_020060485.1 Anaerolineales bacterium | reverse complement strand
TTCTGTTTTCTCGTGGGCAATTTCATCCTTGTATTGCCGGGGGGGAGATTTCATGAAATAAGAGGAAGGTGCATAGAGCGGACCGCTGATGCCGCGGTCCAAAGCCAGTTTTGCGCAGCGCACGGCATCGATGATCACGCCGGCTGAATTGGGCGAATCCCAGACTTCCAGCTTGACCTCGGCATTGAGGGGTACGTCGCCGAAGGTGGTACCTTCCATGCGGATGTAACACCACTTGCGGTCTGTCAGCCACGGCACATGGTCGCTGGGGCCAACATGAATGTCATCCGGGTTCATTTCATAGGGCAGCATGCTGGTGACGGCCTGGGTTTTGGAGATCTTCTTGGATTCGAGACGGTCGCGTTCGAGCATGTTGAGGAAATCGGTGTTGCCGCCAAAATTCAACTGGTAGGTATGGTCGAGGCGCACGCCGCGATCGACAAACAGGCTGGCGAGGACGCGGTGGGTGATGGTGGCTCCCACCTGGCTCTTGATGTCGTCGCCGATAATGGGCAGGCCGCGTTGGGTAAAACGCTCTGACCAATATTCGGAGCTGGATATGAAGACCGGTATGGCATTCACCATGGCACAGCCTGCTTCGAGAATTTGCTCGGCGTACCATTTGGTTGCCATCTCAGAGCCGACCGGCAGGAAGTTGATCACTACATCGGTTTTGGTATCCTTGAGGATGCCCACGATGTCAGCGGTGGGGCCAGGGGCTTTTTCCACAATTTCGGACAGGTACTTGCCCAGTCCATCATGGGTCATACCGCGCGATACGGGTACTCCGAGATGGGGAACTTCAGAGAATTTGATGGTATTGTTGGGGTGGCTGAAAACGGCCTCGGAGAGGTCTTTGCCAACTTTGGTCTTGACGACATCAAAGGCCGCGGTAAATTCGATGTCGCGGATATGGTAGCCGCCCAGGTTGACATGCATCAGGCCAGGCACACGATCAGTGTCTTTTGCGTTTTGGTAATATTGTACGCCCTGTACCAGGGCAGAGGCGCAGTTGCCCACGCCGATGATGGCAACTTTTACTTTATGATCACTGCTCATTTTTCCCAGCTCTCCTTGAAAAGTTTGTTTTTGGAATGATTGAAATCAGGGTGCAATGGCTCCCCGCTTATGTCCTGCCAATGGTTTTGCCAGGGGCGAGCGCTTTCATCATTATTATACACAAAACAGCGCTCGCTAATGAGGATTGATCATCATTCGTGCAGGGGTCATGCTTGACGGGCGAGCAAATATGCAAAACCAGGCAAAGAAAGTAGTGCATATAAAGATGTTGACAAACCAATTCATTAACATTATATTACTCTTAATCGATTGATCACAAATTGTGCGGTTAGAAAATGTTTTGCATCAGGCGTTAACCTTAAAAAGCATTCAATTTGCACAGGAGAAGGGGTGAATGATGGATCCTCTCAGCGGAGCAGGGATTGATTTGGATGATGTTGGCGCCATGGGCCGGCAACGGATCATGGTTATTGAAGATGAGGGCGACACCATCTATTTACTCAAGAATATTCTGCGGATGGCAGGATATAACGTGTTAAGTGCTTCGGGTGGGGAAGAGGCGTTGCAAAAGATCGGCAGTCAGGAACCTGATTTGATCCTGCTGGATTTAATGATGCCGGATATGGATGGCTGGGAGACGTTTGAGTACATCCGCAAGATGACAGAGACCCCGGTGATCTTCATTTCGGCGCTAAGTTCCAAAGAACATATCATTAAAGGGCTGCGTACCGGTGTGGATGATTACATCACCAAACCTTTTCACAATGAAGAAGTTGTGGAGCGGGTCAGGGCGGTGCTGCGACGAGCCGGCCGCGCCAAGGAAGTTAACCGCTTTGTGTTTCCCAAAATCAACATGGTGGTGGATATCAAAGGTCAGCAGGTGCTGCTGGCTGAGCAAAGCATTCACCTGACGGCCAAGGAATTCTCTGTCCTGGCGGTACTGGCAAAACATGCCCCGCAAGTTGTGAATTATCAGATGATCTCCGAGGAAGTGTGGGGTGCGGATTCGTCCGAGGCGCGCAAGCGGGCCAAATACCTGGTTTATTTGCTGCGGCGCAAGTTTGCAGAAATTGCGCCAAAGACCGACCTGATCCAGAATGTCGACCGGCTGGGATATCGATTGAACACCAATGACTGAATGAGAACATTCAAATCAATTGGGGCAAGCAATCAGACTCCAGGGGTGTATTTGTTGTCAGACGGCATGAAAAGTCATGCGAGCAAGAGGTGATGAGGATTTGCATGGTATAATTTTAGGGCTTTTCAAAAATCCCATCCATCCGATGTTTGAGGAGAATTTATATGTCCGGTCATTCCAAGTGGTCTACAATCAAGCGTAAAAAAGGCGCAGCAGACGCCAAGCGCGGGCAAATCTTTACCCGGTTAGCCCGAGAAATTGCCATGGCGGCACGCGAGGGCGGCGGCGATACGAGTATGAATGTTCGTCTGCGGCTGGCGATCGACAAAGCCAAGGGCAACAATATGCCAAAAGACAGCATTGACAGGGCGATCTCCCGGGGCACTGGCGAAAGCAAAGATGGTGAGACTTTTGAACAGATCACGTATGAAGGTTTTGCGCAAAGTGGTGTGGCACTGATGATTGAAACCGTGACCGAAAATCGCAACCGCACGGTTGCTGAACTGCGCCATATTCTCACCAGGGCGGGTGGTGGTTTGGGCGAAACCGGCTCTGTTGCCTGGCAGTTTTCCCGGGAGGCATATTTCAATTTTGAGGCACCTGGAAAGACATTTGACGATATCTTTGAGCTGGCTGTAGAAAACGGGGCTGATGATGTAACCGAGGAGGAGGGTTCATTTGAAATCTCTGCGCCGGTGGAATCCTTCAAGGTCATGAGCGATGCCCTGTTGCGGGCCGGTATTCACCCTGAAGAGGCGGAATTGCGCATGGTGCCAAAGCAGGAGGTTGAACTTGGTGTGGACGCCACCCTTGCAGTGCTGCGCACTGTTGAAGCTCTGGAAGAACTGGATGACGTGCAAAGCGTGTTCTCGAACCTGCGCATCTCTGACGAGGCCATGACCGCACTGGAATCTGAATAAGGTCATATGTTGGTACTCGGCATTGATCCAGGCACTGCCATCACAGGCTACGGATTTGTTGAGGAAAATGAGCGGGGAGAACTGCACAGCGTAGCACATGGTGTGATTGAAACGCCTGCCAATTGGCCGATGGCAGAACGCCTGCAAATGTTGTATCAAAAACTTAGCGAACTATTGCTTCTCTATCCCCCGGAAAGCGGGGCGGTGGAGAAGCTTTTTTTTCGCAGGAATGTGACCACCGCCATTTCGGTTGGTCAGGCGCGGGGGGTGATCCTGCTGGCAATGGCGCAGAACGGGGTCACTGCGATGGAATACACCCCGATGCAGATCAAACAGGCGGTAACCGGCTGGGGTGGGGCAGAAAAAGGACAAATTCAGGAGATGGTGCGGATACTGTTGGACCTGCCAGAGATCCCGAAACCCGACGATGCGGCGGATGCGCTGGCAGTAGGCATCTGCCATCTTTACAGCCAGGCTTTCAATAAACTGACTGAAGGATGAAATATGATCACCAGCCATGCCAATGAGCGAATCAAGCAATTCCGCAAGCTAAGTGAGCGTAAAGAGCGCCAAAAGACCGGGCTTTTTACCATTGAAGGTTTGCGCATTGTGGCTGAGGCAGTGGCACAGCAGGCAGAGATTGAATTGCTTTTGGTGGCACCGGAACTGCTGGTGAGTGATTTTGGCAAAGAACTGGCCGAAAAGGTGCAGGCAGACGGGGCAGATGTGCTGGAGGTCAGCGGGGATGTTTTCAAAGCGCTTTCATTGAAGGATGGGCCACAGGGACTTGCAGCTGTGGTACGTCAACGCTGGATGCCATTGGAGAACGTAATTTTGTCTCCGGGCAAAAACTGGACGGTGCTGGATGCGATCCAGAACCCGGGCAACCTGGGGACGATCATGCGTACTCAGGATGCGGTGGGGGCAGCCGGCCTGATCCTGATGGACCAATCCACTGATCCATACGACCCGGCGGCGATGCGAGGCAGCATGGGTGCAATCTTTACCCAATGGCTGGTGAAAACCAGTTTCGCAGCTTTTGCTGACTGGAAACGCCAGCAGCCATTTGCTTTGATCGGCACGTCTGACGCGGCCAGGGTGGATTACCAGGCAGTTGAATATCCCGACCCGATGCTTCTGATGATGGGCAGTGAGCGCCAGGGATTGCAGCCGCAGCATGTGGCGTTGTGTGATGAACTCGTCAGTATTCCCATGGTGGGGCAGAGCGACTCGCTTAACCTGGCTGTGGCAACCGCGCTGGTATTGTATGAGATGTTCAATCAGCGGCGGCACAAGACTTTAAGCCGCCATTCGGGCGTGAGGGCAGAGGCATGATCGCAAATATTCAGGGAGAAGTAGCTGGTATTCACAAGGATCATCTGATCGTACAGGTTGGCGGTTTTGGGGTGCGGGTGTTTGTGCCGGCCAGAGTGTGTGACGAAGCGCATATCGGCGAACCGGTCTTCTTGCACACTCACCTTGTGGTGCGCGAAGACAACTGGACGCTTTACGGATTTGAGAGCGAAAGTGAAAGCGAATTCTTTGATTTGCTGCTGGGGGTCAACGGGGTTGGCCCGCGCACTGCTCTGGCCATGCTGTCCGTGCTGTCTGTGGACGCCATCCGGCGGGCAGTGGTCAGTGAACAGGCAGAGGTCTTTACGCGCGTGCCCGGGATCGGAAGCAAATCAGCACAGCGCATCCTGCTGCATTTGCAGGACAGGGTAGGTGAAGCCGGCCCGTTTGATGGTACGGTGATCACCAGCGTGGATACGGAAGTGTTGGAAGCCCTGACGGGTCTGGGGTACAGTGTGGTGGAGGCACAGTCTGCCTTGCAGGCTATTGCCAAGGATGCCCCACAAGATGTGGCCGAGAGGCTGCGTTTGGCATTGCAGTATTTTTCGAAATAATGGCATGATTGTGGGCTGGTTTCACTTCCGGGCAAGGGCAGGTGTTATCGGAGGCAGGCATGCAAATCAAGGATTATCAGGAATGCCGGCTATGTCCGCGTGATTGCGGAGTTAACCGCCTGAAGGGGGAAAAGGGGGTTTGCGGGGAAAGCGCTGAATGTCGGGTGGCATCCAGTTTTGCGCATCATGGCGAAGAACCGTTTTTCAGCGGCAGGTACGGTTCGGGAACGATCTTTTTTAGCGGATGCGCCAGCCGGTGTTTTTTCTGCCAGAATGCTGATGTTTCCCTGGAACACCATGGAGTTCTGGTGTCGGCAGAAGACCTCCATCGCATGGCTGTCCATCTGATCCAGCAAAAGGTACACAATCTCAATTTTGTAAGCCCGGATCATTTTTGGCCGCATGTGGAAGCCTTGTGCCTTCGGCTTCGCAAGGAAGGTCATCAATTGCCATTCATCTATAATTGCTCCGGTTATTCCTGTCCAGAAATGATTGTCAGAGCTGCCAAAGCGATCGATGTTTTCATGCCGGATTTCAAATTTGCTGATGCGGATTTGTCCCAGCAGTGCATGGGCGATAGACATTATCCTGATCTGGCGCTGGCGGCTTTGCAGGAAATGGTGGCGGCGCGCGGCTTCCTGAAACCCTGGGATGTGGAAGGCCAGGACACTGCCCGGCACGGTGTTTTGGTACGGCATCTGGTGCTGCCGGGACATGTGGAAAATAGCGTGCGAGTGCTGAATTTATTGTATGAGAACTTTGGGGAGATGGTGCCGATCTCATTGATGAGTCAATTCCAGCCAACGCGACGCTGCCGGGAGCGGGGCATGCTTACCAATAGTGTGCGGCGGGAAGAATATCTAAAGGTGCTGGATACGGTGCGGCAGTATGGGTTCACGCAGGTATATGCCCAGCCGCTGCCCCGCCTCTTTGGATAGTGCTGGCTGGGATAGGGAAGGTGTGGATTACCAGCAATAAGAAACAGGCCCGCCGGTTAAGGAGAGCCTGTTTGTGGTTTACAAGCTGTTCATTGCATCATGCTGCAGCGGACATTTCCTGAGAAGCAGTAATGAATTCCTGCTCTTCGGCATCGGCAACGCGGATGCCTTCCTGCTCATCTACTGAGGCCAGAACGATTGCGCCAGAGATGAAGAAAATGATCAGGGAGACAATGCTCAGGCGGCTGCCGCCCATCAATTTACTCACCAAGCCAAAAACCAACGGACCGGCTGTGCCGGCGATCTTTTCACTGACCGAGAAGAAGCCGTAGAATTCTGCCGATTTACTCTTGGGCATCATCCGGCCGCATAAGGAACGGCTGAGGGCCTGGCTGCCGCCCTGAACGGTGGCGACCATGAAGCCCAATACCCAGAATTGCCATTCCTGGTAGAGAAAATATCCCAGAATGGCAATCATTGAATAGATCAACAGGCTGAGCAGGATGGAGCGCTTGGTGCCCAGTTTTTTGGCCAGCCAGCCAAAAAGGAAGGCGAAGGGAAAGGCCACAAATTGCACCATTAAAAGGGTGCCAATGGTGGTGATGCTGGAGAAGCCAAGTTCGGTGCCGTAGATGGTGGCCATGAAGATGATGGTGCCAATGCCGTTGTTATAAAGCCAGAAGGCGATGATGAACTTGAGCAACTGGCGGTATTTTTTGACCTCGCCAAAGGTATTTTTGAGGCGCGAGAAACTGGCCTGAACAGGATTGAAATTCTCTTCACCGGCCTTGACGCGGCGCGGGGGCTCGGGAACAGTGCGCCACAGGGGGATGGTGAATACGAACCACCAGATTGCCACAGAGACAAAGGACAGACGGGACATTAATCCGGTCAGGTGATCGGGTGCGAGCATGATCATGGCCAGGTTTACAGCCAAAAGCAAACCGCCGCCGAGATAGCCAATGGCATAGCCTTTGGAGGATACCTGGTCAATCTCGTCCGGTCGGGCAACGTGGGGCAAGAGGGAGTCATAGAAAACGATGGCTCCTGAAAAACCCACGCTGGCAAGGATATAGAAGATGGAAGCCTTCATCCAATCGCCGGATTGCACCAGGTAGAGCAGGGCGGTGCCGGTGACGCCCAAAAAGACAAAGGCAGTCAGGTAGCGCTTTTTGGCGCCGCTGAAGTCGGCCATGGCGCCCAGGATGGGGGAAAGGATGGCTACGATGACCAGGGCAATGGTGGTGGTAAATGCCCAGTTTGCGGTGGCATCGGCCGGGGTGAGGTCGGCGGAGGCAACAGTGGAATAATAGACGGGCAGCACGGCGGCCATGATGGTCGTGGCGAAGGCTGAATTGGCCCAGTCGTACATCACCCAACTGTTGATGCGCTTCTTGTGGAGTTTTTCCGCCTGGGCGGCAGCGATCGAGTTTTCGGTCATATGGATCTCCTTGAAAGGAATTGATGAATCCGATTTGAGGATTGAATGGAGCCAATCATGGTATTGATTATACAGCCAAGCCCAGCCAGGCGTGGGGATTCTTTGTAAACAATTTTTTAATAGAAGGGGTCTTTGGGAAGTGGCGTGAAGCGCCAAAGACACCCCGCCCACGGCAAATCCCAGAGAATTCAACAGAGGGGAGTGGCTAAATGATGGGCTTATATGAACTGAAAAACATGAGCCTGATAATTGGGGAAACGCTGTTTGAGAAGTTGGCGCTTATTGAAACAAGAGA
>JAGVAB010000067.1 GCA_020060485.1 Anaerolineales bacterium | reverse complement strand
GCAGAGGGCAGCCCATTATCATCAGCATTTTGCATCTACTTTGGTCTGGATGACCTTGACCGTTTTGGAAAATCGTAAATGTCAAGCTTTTTTGAGAATACCATGTCCCTGCCAACACCTCTTCCACAACAAATCCGGAGTCTTTTAACAATTGCTCTGCCCCATTTGGCTTTATATGATTTGGCTCACTGGGAATCGCCGTGAAAGAGAAGTTATATGGAGGTGTTTTAGGCGCTTCGCGGTTACTCCCAAAGAACCATGATTTTGCTGATAAAAATCAAATCATTTTCGGTTAAAATTAAATTTGACTTGCAAGCGCAGGCATGCTATCATGCATAGTTAACTGAATTTATTTAATTTATTTTCATTCTGCACTTTAACAAATCGCCGCCTCAATCATTCATTTTGTTTTTGCATTTATTCTGGAGGTCTTTTTATGAGCGTTGAACTTATTATCCGATTAATCGGCATGATCGTTTTCACCATTCTTGGTGTTTCTTGGGGGACAAGTCTGGGACGAATGGCAAACCTGAGTCCCACCGTCGACACTTTCACAGTAGAACAATATGCCTTTACCATTGGTCTGGTTGGGGCGCTTTTTGGTTTGATCATTACCCCTTTGATCACCATCCGGCCCATCCGCACCCTGAAGAACATCTTTGGCAAAACCTCGGTACAAAACCTGGCCGCGGCCCTGATCGGCCTGGTGGTGGGTCTGCTGATGGCCGCATTGCTGGCTTTCCCGCTTTCCCTGCTGCCTTCCCCGTTCGGAGATATCCTGCCCTTTGTGGGCATGCTGGTCCTGGCCTATCTGGGCGTATCAGTATTCATCATGCGTCAGAAAGACATCTTCAACTTGTTGAACAGTTTTTCTTCCCATCGCGGCGGCAGCGATACAAAAGACAAGGAGGAAGAAAGCAGCAACTGGAGCGGCGAACGCACCATCCTGCTTGACACCAGCGTGATCATTGATGGCCGTATTGCAGATATTGCCCGCACCGGCTTTTTGCCCGGCTCACTCCTCATCCCCCGTTTTGTGTTGACCGAGCTGCAATACATCGCCGACTCGCCGGACAGCCTGCGCCGCCAGCGCGGCCGGCGCGGCATGGAAGTCCTCTCCCAGTTGCAAAAGGAACCTGCCATCCCGGTGCGCATGAGTGACATTGATGTGGACGGGGTACGCGAGGTGGACGACAAGCTGGTCATTCTTGCCCGCCAGTTAAAGTGTCCAGTAATGACCAATGACTACAACCTGAACCGCATCGCCGAACTGCAGGGCGTCAAGGTGCTCAATGTCAACGAGTTGGCCAATGCTGTCAAATCGGTGCTGCTGCCCGGCGAAATCCTCAGCATGCGCGTTATTCAGGAAGGCAAGGAATCCGGTCAGGGTGTCGGCTATATGGACGACGGCACCATGGTGGTCGTGGAAAATGGCCGCGAATTCATGAACCGGGAAATTGAAGTCCTGGTCACCAAAGTACTGCAAACCGCGGCCGGCCGTATGATCTTTGCCCGGCCAGACGACCAGCCGAATTAAAGTTTTTTGGGAAGGAAACCATGAGCCTCAAGATCTACAGCACACTCTCCCGCACAAAAGAAGATTTCCGCCCGGTGCAGGCTGGCAAGGTGCGCATGTATGTATGCGGCCCCACCGTGTATAACAAGGCCCATGTCGGCCATGCCATGTCGGCCCTGGTGTTTGATATCCTGCGCCGCTATATGGAATTCAAGGGCTTTGAGGTTAAGCATGCCATGAATTTCACTGACGTGGATGACAAGATCATCGTGCGCGCCAAACAGATGGGTATGGACCCCTTTGAGCTGGGGGGCATGTACATCAATGAATACCAGCAGCACCTGCGTGATCTGAACATCCTGCCCCCAACCATCACCCCCTATGCCACGCGTGAAATCGAGCAGATCATTGCCATGATCTCCGGCTTGATCGAAAAAGGTTATGCCTATGCTGTGGAAGGCGATGTCTATTTTCGCGTCGACAAGGATGAGGATTACGGGAAACTTTCCGGTCGGCGCCTGGCAGACATGAACGCCGGGTCGCGTATCGAGATCGACGACCGCAAGGAAAATCCGATGGACTTTGCCCTGTGGAAGGCCCAGCGGCCTGGCGAACCCGCCTGGGAAAGCCCGTGGGGCATGGGCCGCCCTGGCTGGCACATCGAGTGCTCGGCAATGAGCCTGCATCACCTCGGCGAGGAGATCGATATTCACGGCGGCGGCAACGACCTGATCTTCCCCCACCATGAAAACGAAATTGCCCAGACCGAAAGCCTGACCGGCAAGCCTTTCGCCCGCTACTGGGTGCACAACGGCATGCTGCAATTGAGCGGCGAGAAGATGTCCAAATCTTTGGGCAACCTGGTAACCATTGAAGACTTTCTGGCCGAGCATGAAGCCGATGTACTGCGCATGATGGTACTCAACTCCGGTTATCGCAACCCGCTGACCTTTAACGACGAGGTGATTGGCCAAACCGAAAAAGCCCTCGAACGCCTGCACTCGGCCCTCAAACCCGCTCTGCCCGGGGCATCCGGCGCGGCCCAAAACGTGCTGGATGAACTGGCGCAACAGCTGCAAATCTGTGAGACTGGTTTTGTGGCAGCCATGGACGATGATTTCAATTCCGCCGGTGCGCTGGGCCATCTCTTTGACCTGGTGCGCAACCTCAACAAGGCCCGCGATGAGGGCGCAACAGACGAGCAGCTTGCCCCCACTCAAACTCTGCTGCGCAAGCTGGGCGGCGTACTTGGCTTGCAGCTTTTGGAAAAAGACCAGCATCATCAGGCCGCCGGCCCCTTCATTGACCTGCTGGTTGAATTGCGTACCGAAATCCGCAAGCAAAAACTCTACGAGCTTTCCGACAGGATCCGTGACAGGCTGGCCGAACTGGGTGTGACCCTGGAAGACAGCAAACAGGGCACCACCTGGCATTTCTAACAGCATAGCGGATTAACAAATTGGATTTGAATGACTGACGACATTTTGTAGGGACAGGTTTAGAAACCTGTCCCTACCCCATCAAAGAACCTATTACGATTTGGAAATTTCACCCCAAAGAAGGACAACCTTATGGCAAAAGAATGGATCAGCGGGCGCAACCCGGTCTATGAAGTCCTGCAGGCGCGCCGCAGGCATGTTTACCGCCTGTGGGTGGCCCAGGGCGTGGAAGAGAAAGGGCGCATCACCGAGATCATCCGCATGGTCGAACGGGTTCACGTACCGGTGGAACGTGTGCCGCGGCAGCGCATCGACCCGTTGGGCGATAACCCTCAAGGCGTGGCCTTGCAAACCAATGATTACCCCTACAGCACCCTGACCGACATCCTGGCCGAAGGCAGAAAACGCGGCGAAGCCCTGTTCGTGCTGCTGCTGGATGAGCTGCAAGACCCGCAAAATCTGGGCACCTTGCTGCGCACGGCTGAAGCAGTCGGCATCCACGGCGTGGTCATCCCTTCCAACCGGGCAGCCGGAGTCACTCCGGCAGTGGTGCATGCTTCTTCGGGGGCCAGTGAACACCTGCTGGTCGCCCAGGGCAACCTGTCTCAGGCCATCACCACCATCAAGGAAGCCGGTGGATGGGTGATCGGTCTGGAAGGCAGCCCGCAAGCCCAACCGGTGCACACCGTGCGCCTGGATGGGCCGCTGGCCCTGGTGGTGGGCAGCGAAGGCAGCGGCCTGCGCGCCCTGACCCGCAAGTCCTGCGATGTGCTCATCAGCCTGCCCATGCGCGGGCGGATCGAATCATTGAACGCAGCTGTGGCCGGCTCCATCGCCCTGCATCTGGCGCTCAACGCCCGCCAAAAGAACGGCTGAGACACCCCCATTCAGAGATTTTCTGCAGGCTATCCTGCCTTGTACCCGTCTTTCTGCTCATCCTGCAACGCCTGCAAACCTTGGCAGTCATCTGCTGCCTGGTGCGGCCCCACCCGGCGCAAGCTGAAAAACCACAGCACCAGCAATGCCAAAAGCAGCGCAAGCAACAACCAGACCCACCAGATTGAAAGGTCGCGGCTGGCTTGCAGCAATCCTGGGGCTGCCAGATATCTCGTCATCCCGACCTCCTTTCCATCCTCCAGCGGCAAGCCGTCCCTGCCGCGCTCATGAGGCATACCGCTCCAGCAGATAATCGGCATAATATACCTGCCAGTCTTCGCCTGGCGCTTCCAGCAGCTGAAGCCTGCTCAAATTCAGCAGCACACAGATCAGCTCGCTGCGCGTCAAATCCACATTCAAAATGTGCCGTAAATCTTCAATCAAAAAATCGGCATACCACATTGGCCATTCTTCATCCACGCCCTCCGTATCCTGATAGGCCAGTTGGTGCGCATCCTCGGCTTTGGTCAACAAAGCCATCAAGGCATCCCTGTCAACTGTCATTTCCATTCCTCCTTTCCCTGTCATGTGGAAAAACACTGTGCACAGTATTTAGATGAATTATATAGCATATATCCAATAAATTTCATCCTTCTTCGAGCACTTCATGTTATAATAGATATTGTTGGCATAAATTGTATAAATTAAACATTCTGGAGGATAAAATAATGATTATCAGTCAAAAATTACAGGATACCATCAACCAGCAGATTGGTAACGAAATGGGCGCTTCCATGCAGTACTTGCAGATCGCTGCCTACTTTGAAGGCGAAACCCTGCCCAACCTGGCAAAGTTTTTCTTTCTTCAGGCCGAAGAAGAAAACGAACATGCCATGAAATTGCTGCATTACATTCTGGAAGTGGGCGCCCAGGTCAACATCCCGGCCATCCCGGCCCCCAAGGTCAGCTTCAAGTCGGCGGAAGAAGCCGTTGGCGCAGCCTTGAATTGGGAACAGGATGTCACCAAACAGATCTACAACCTGGTGGATATTGCCACAGCAGACAAAGACTACATCAGTCAGCGCTTCCTCGACTGGTTTGTTTCGGAGCAACTGGAAGAACTTTCCCTGATGGACACCCTGCTCAACATGGTCAAGAAAGCCGGTGTGCACAACCTCTTCGTTCTGGATGGCCGTGTCCTGCATCTGCGTGAAGAATCCTGATCCTTTTTCATGACCCAAAAGATGCCGGAGAAAATCTCCGGCATCTTTTCTGTTCCTACTTCTTCCAAATGCGCCAGCTTTCATCATAAGCATTGACTGTGACCTTGCTGGTATCTCCCCACCACCAATAAGCCCAAAAATGGTAATCATCCAACATCTCCAGATTACGACCTTTGGTGATAATGATATGGTCAGGCTTGAGCCGGGCGAAATGGTTGCTTTCTTCGCCCCAGGTGGGATCAAGCGGCACCCAGCCCGTGCCAGGCAAATAGACTTCCAGCCAGTCATGCTTGCTCTGGCCTTCATCATAAAAGCCATCCCGGTTGTAAGTGATGCCTTCAACGAATTGAGCCGGTATCCCGGCTGCCCGGTGCAGAGAGATGGCCAGGTCGGAGTACTCCGTGCAATCCCCGCTGCCCCGGCGCAATGCTTCCACCGCCCCCAGGCTTTCAGGTAAATAGCCGGCATAATCCAGGGTATCAATCACATAGGTGTAAATATTCTCCGAGATTTCACAGGTTGTGCCGGTATTCTGGCTGAGCTGCCCCGCCAGGGACTGAATGGAACTATGATCGACCTCCAGAAATTTTTCTGCGCCGGTGTGCTCCTGGATCATCGGTCCCGAACAGTTGCCCAAATCAAATTTCAGGCCATTGACTGCCACTTCAAACTCCAGGTCAATGGGCAAAGAATCACCCGGCCGAACATCGAAAAACCAGAACTCGGCATAATGGTTGTCATATTGATCCGTCACCAACTCGTACTCAGATGGTGAGATGACCATCGAACGCACCTGCTGGTATGGCTCCCAGTCACGGATCAGGGCAATGCGCAGCTTCAACTCCTCCACCGGCGCACTGCCTTCATTGACCAGGCGCAATGTCTGGCGTACCGTATAGACCTGGGTGGTGGTGATGGATGCTGTGTCTGGCGCAAGCGTGGGCCGGGTTGCCGGCTGCTGCGGCGGCGGGGATGGCAGTTCAGGAACAGCCGTGGCAAAGGGTTGTTCCGGTAGAATTTCAGCAGTCGCTGCCAGAGTCTGCACGGACTGTTGCTGTTCGGAAAGCAAACCGGAAAGACAGCAACACTGCACCAGTAATAAGCCAATCGCCGCTATCAGGATCGTTTTGACACGCATCTTTTCTCTCCTCAATAAAAGCTGTAAACTGAAAGAAACCATACCACTTCAAGGAGACTGCCATGCCTGCCCCCTCCTCCAGTTTGACAGCCTACACGCGCGATGCCCTGCATATTCTACAACGCAGTCTGGCATTGGCCGTTGACGGCGAGTGGCAGCCAAAGCTCTTGCCAGCCAGATGCCATCCTGAACATGCCGTTTTATCCAGTATAACAACGCCCCGGCCATTTACACCTTAAAAATCGGGGCGCTGCATTACGGCAATCCGCATCCCGTAAAAAGATCAATCCTCAAGATACAGGCCGCCGCTGGCTTCCAGCCAGCCAGCGATCTGCTCCACCGCTGCCGGAATGTCATTGTCCGACACATCCAGGGTCAACACAGGCAAAATCGACTCTGCCACCAGGCGGTCCATCAGGTACTGCTCGTCCACAAAACGCTGCAAATCATCATATTGCGAAGGGTTGCCCGAGACCTTGAGCCGCTCCTCGCGTGCTGCGGCGAACGACTCAGCGCTGCGCCGGCAGTATACCAGGCGAAAACCCAGCGGAAGCAAACGCTGCTCCAGCCAGGTGAAGTTGTAGTCTTTGTGATATATCTGAAGCTGGTAAGCGCGGGTGGAGATGTGAAAGCGGTCCACGATCCACGAATAATAACGCTGCAATTCAAACAACCGCAGCCAGGTGTGGTAGGTTTCCATGGCCAGGGCTTCTTCCTGCGGCTCAAAATTGATCAGCCCGCGCCCCCAGGGGAAATTGGTAAAGGCGCACCACTCACCGGAGATGAGCGGGGAATGGTAACGGTACTTGCGCGGCCCGATAATCCGCGGGTGCTCGTTCAGCTCAAAAGCAATCTCGGTTTTAAAGGTCAGGCGCGTGCCTTCCAGGATCACCTTCGGGCACATTTTTCCAGCCATATCGCACTCCTTGAGCATGATCTTGTACAAGCGAGTATACAACAACTTTCTGAACCCTGATGGACTGATTGCCCATTCCCGCCCTTTTGCGTTATCATTACCTCGTAATATCCATAGAGGAAACCATGACCATTCAACTCGTCCGCGATCAGGTGCCCAACCCGGAAGAAAAACGCAGCTTTCGCAAAGCGCTTGCCATCACCCTGGCCGGCAACCTGGTGCTGGCCGCGGGCAAAGCCTATGCTTCTTACCTGACCGGCAGTGTGGCGCTGTATGCCGACGCGGCCAACTCGATCTCGGATGTGCTCTACTCCCTGCTGATGATCCTCGGTCTGTGGCTTGCCATGCAGCCGCCAGACCTCTCACACCCGCAGGGACACAGCCGCTTCGAACCGCTGGTGGGGCTGGCCATTGCTGCTTCAATGACCCTGGCCGGTTTCGAAGCCGGGCGCACGGCATTGGAACGTTTGATCAGCGGCGGCTCTGCCATCGATCCCGGCCTGCCAACCGTTGTCCTCATCCTCAGCGCCGCCATCAAGGTCGGCATGTTCTTTGCCATCCGGCGCATTGCCCGCAAGCTGCGCAACGCAACCCTGGAAACAGTCGCCAAAGACAATTTCAATGATGTGCTCTCCTCCGGGGGCGTTTTCCTCGGCGCACTGGGTTCCTCTCTCATTAATCCCCTGCTCGACCCGATTGCAGGCGGGCTGGTGGCATTGCTGATCTTCAAATCGGCTTACGAAGCTGCCAAGGAGAATCTCAATTTCCTGACCGGGGCTGGGGCAAACGAGGAAATGCGCCAGAAGATCATCGACACCGCCCGCGCAGTACCGGGTGTGGAGGATGTGCACCACGTGATGACCGAGCACGTCGGCCCCAAACTGGTGGTTGACCTGCATATCAACGTCGATGGCAGCCTGCCCTTGAACACCACCCACATGATCAATGACGAGGTAATCGAGGCCATCGAATCCCTGCCGGATATTGACCGGGCTTACGTACACCTGGAGCCCGAAGACTGGCAAGACTGATGAAACACTTTTTACTGCGGCTGGCGGGCGTCCTCATTGTGGCCTGGATCAGTCTGCTGGCTGGACTAAGTTTTATCTATACGCATTTCTTGCTGCACCCTGCCTGCCCGGCCAGTCCTGCCACCCGGGCGGGTTTTCAATCGGTCAGCCTGACCACCGCCGACGACCTGGAGCTGCAAGGCTGGTGGCAGCCTTCCCAAAACGGGGCAGTCATTCTTTTACTGGGCGGCCTGGGCGGAAACCGGGACGCCATGCTGGCCGAAGCAAGGCTGCTGACCAGCCACGGCTATGGTGTGCTGACCCTGGACTACCGCCACTGTGCCGGCGCTGCCGCCACGGTCGGATACCGCGAGATCGCCGAGCTGGAAGCCATGCGCGACTTTGCCCTCAGCCAGCCAGGCAGTGAGTGGCTGGGCGTGCTGGGCTTCTCGGTTGGCGGGGCCACTGCCATTCGCGGCGCAGCCCGCATGCCCGAGATCCAGGCAGTGATCGCTGAAGGCAACTACGCCAATTTTTACGACGAGCTGACCGCTGCCCACGCTCCACCGCTTTCCCTGCAATGGCAGGTGCAGCGGCTGGTGGTCTTCTTCTTCCGCCTGCTGACCGGCATCAACCCGCGTCATATCAGCCCGCTGGACGACCTGCCTGGCATTGCCCCGCGCCCGCTGCTGCTCATCCACGGCGAGCAGGAGGCCTGGCGCACGCGCGCCCAGCGCCAACTGGATGCCGCCCTGTCTGCTGAGAACAGCCAGGCCAGCCTGTGGATCGTGCCCGGCGCCGGGCATGGCGCCTACCGCAGCCTGCACCAGGAGGAGTATGACAGGCGTATTGTGGATTTCTTTGACTCGGCACACGGGGAATGAAAGACATAGGGACGGGTCGATGAGTTATCCGCCGCACATAGATCAAACCGCTGCCTCGGCAAGCCCGGTATGCGGTTTGATTAAATAAAAAACGGGCTTTCGCCCGTCCTTAATTCCTGATCAACCACTTCCTTGGCACTCCCCTACAAATAGCCCTTCAATTGGCGCGCCCGGCGCGGATGCCGCAGGCGGCGCAGGGCTTTGCCTTCAATCTGGCGGATGCGCTCCCGCGTCAGGCCAAACTTCTGACCCACTTCTTCCAGCGTGTAGGTGCGGCCATTCTCCAGGCCAAAGCGCAGGCGCAAAATGCGCGCCTCGCGCGGCGGCAGGGTGTCCAGCACCTGCTCGATCTTCTCGGTCAGCAGCCGGCTGTATGCGCTCTGAATGGGTGTGGGGGTTATTTGATCCTCCACGAACATGCCCAACTCGGCCTCTTCGCCGTCCTCATTGATCGGGCTCTCCAGCGAGAGCGGCAGCCACGAAACGCGCATCATCCAGTCCACTTTTTGCACCGGCAGATCCATCGCCTGGGCAAGTTCCTCAATGCTGGGCGCCTGACCCAGTTTCTGTTCCAGTTCGTGCGAGGTGCGGTAAAGCTGGCGAATGCGGTCGGCCATGTGCACCGGCACGCGGATCGTGCGGCTCTGGTCGGCAATTGCCCGGGTGATCGTCTGGCGAATCCACCAGGTGGCATAGGTCGAAAAGCGGAAGCCGCGCTGGTATTCATACTTGCTGACCGCCTTCATCAGGCCCAGATTGCCCTCCTGGATCAGGTCGAGGAAAGGCACCCCGCGCCCGATGTAGCGCTTGGCAACGCTCACCACCAGGCGGGTATTGGCCTTGATCAAATGCTCACGCGCCAGTTGTCCGTCATGAACGGCCATCTCCAGTTCGCAGCATTGCTCTTCAGTGGCATTGCCATTCAGTTTGAGCAATCGCTGGCGGGCTGTGTTGCCACTCTCGATGCGCATGGCCAGTTCGACCTCTTCATTGATCGAAAGCAAAGGCACCTGCGACATTTCCTTCATATAGAGGCCCACCGTGTCGTTGGTTGCGATCGGGCTTAAGTCGGCTTGCAGGTCGAAATTCGGGCCATACTGATCCTCGTCCTGCTCATCCTCCTCGCCTTCCCCCAACACATCCTCATCATCATAGATGTCCACCCCCTGCTGACGCAAAGCCATGACCACATCTTCAAGTTGCTCGTTGTCATCATGAATATCAGGATAACACTCGATCAAATCATCCGTGGTGATATAACCGAAAATATCTGCTTTTTCGATTAAAACACTGAAAAGTTCTGTGTTCTCACTGCTGATGCCGGAATTCATGCGTCTTCCCTCCTGCAATGATTCACGTGATCCGCTGTTGACGGTATGCTGCTCAAAAACCCGGGGCTTTCAAACAGGAAAAATTAATGCTCCTCCACCTCAAGATGATGTTCGCATATGCCAAGATTCAGATTCGCCCCGCAGACATCGCACAAGCCCTGGCAGTCTGCCTTGCACTGCGGACTGATCGGCAATTCCAGCAGGAGGTATTCGCGCACCACCGGCTCAAGATCAATGAAAGCTGTTTCGGGCAAAACCTGGCCGAATTCGTCTGCATCTTCCTCTTTAAAGGCATACAATTCATCAAACTCTGCACGAAGCGGTTGCAAGAATGCTTCCAGGCAGCGCACACAATCAACCGGTACATCTGCCTGAAAATCCCCCTGAACCAAAATGCCTTGCACCACACGGTTGATCCGCGCCGTGCCGCTAAAATTTTCAAACACCTGTTCGGCATCCGCCTGAAAGCGTTCCGCCTCAAAGCTGAATGTCCGGTTGGTGCCAACCGGCTGGTTGATTAAAAAGCCAACATTAATGCGTAAAGGGTGTTTTGAATTGCCCACAATTAAAGATTTCGTCCGCCGATTCTCTTGTAATTAAAATGCGTATATAATTAATAGCTTAAGAGATTATAGCACAGCGGATTCGCAGTTTCAAGTTTTTAATACAAAGTTAACAAAAATTAACATTTCTAAGGATACTGCCCATGTTCACTTTGCTCATCGCCACCGGCAACCCCGGCAAGCGCATCGAACTCCAGGAATTACTGCAAGACCTGCCCGTGCGGCTGGTGCTGCCGGCCGAGATCGGCCTGGAAGACTTTGACGTGATCGAAGACGGCCAGACGTACGCCGAGAACGCCCAAAAGAAAGCCCTGGCCTACTGCCAGGCCAGCGGTCTGCCCGTCCTGGCGGATGACTCGGGACTGGAAGTGGACGCCCTGGGGGGCGCCCCCGGCCTGCATTCGGCGCGTTACGCCCCCCAACCCGGCGCCACAGACGCCGACCGGCGCGCCCTGCTGGGTGAGCTGGCCGACCAGATCGCTCAGCTGGACGGGGCCGAGCAGGCCCGGCAGTTCCTGCTCTCGCTGGCCGAACAGGTCCGGCTGTGGCTGGACGGCCGCTGAGAGCGGGCGCATACTGCGGGCGCCAATTGCGAACCGCGGTTCGTATTTTTTCTATGGAGTCATCGATGCCGACCGAAATCATTGAAGGATATCCCTTTGTATTCTACGGCGAGGTCTTCAACGCCTACCTGGCCACCGACCGGCAGTGGTATCTGCCGGTGGCGCGTTTATGCGAGGCGGTCGAGATCGACGCCAACGGCCAGCTGCAGCGCATCCGGCGCGACGAGGCCCTGGCCGACGCCCTGGTCGAGCTCGGGCTCGAGATGCCCTACGGCGAGACCACCCGCAAGCGGGCGGTGTACTGCCTGAACCTGCGCCGCCTGCCCTACTGGCTGGGGACGATCGACGCCAGCCGGGTCAAGGAGGACGTGCGCGCCAAGGTGGTGCGCTTCAAGCGCGATTTCGCCGAGGCCGCCTGGCAGGTGTTCCGCTCCGATTTCATGCCCGAGGACGTGCTGGCCGAGATGGACGCCTTTGAGACCCCGGCCCAGCAGGAGCTCTCCCGGATCTTCGACGAGGCCGCCGCGCTGCGCCGCAGGCTGGCCGGGCTGGACGAGCGCATTTCGTCCGAGGTCGAGTCGCTCTCCGGCCAGCTCGACGACGTCGCCGGGCGCCTGGGCTCGCTTGAGGTGCGCTTCGCCGGGCGCGAGTTCATCAACCCCGACCAGCAGCACAAGCTGCAGAAGATGGTCAACACCCTGGCGATGGCCCGCTACGAGGCCAGCCCGGCCAAGTCCAAGTCCAAGTACTTCGCCGAGAGCTACGCCGATTTCAAAGCCGAGTTCAAGGTCCCGATCTACGCCATGCTGTCCGAGGACCAGTTCCCGGCGGCGGTCGATTTCCTGCGCTCCCGCTGGCAGTTCTACCTGCCCGGCCAGCCGCTGCCCTCGATCTTCGAACAGGCCGACCAGGGCAAGCTGTTCTGAGCCGGCGATTTCCCGGAATCAAAAAGGCGAACCGCGGTTCGCCTTTTTTGGTACAGGGTGATCTTTGCGTCACCAGCGTGCATGATGCACGTTCGTGCAACAGCACGAGGGTGTCAGCCGCACTCACTCCCGCCCGCGCTGCCGCAGCACCCGCCGCACCTCCCGCCGCAGCAGCGCCTGGCGCCGCTCCATCGGGATCAGCTCGATCCAGGCGATCTTCTCCTCCTCGCTTTCGGCTTCGACCTTCAGCCAGTGCCGGCGGGGCGCGGGCTGGCGGCGCTG
>JAGVAB010000006.1 GCA_020060485.1 Anaerolineales bacterium | reverse complement strand
TCTATTCATTCTGTCACTGCTCAAGGATTTGAGCTCAAGGTCGGTCTTTTTGTCTTGGCCGCCAGTCTCAACTTCCTTTGGTAGCAACTTGGGTTAATTAAAAATATGTTGGATGTTGATTGTATTAAAAACACAAATAATCCAAGCGGTCCTACGGTAGCCCTTGTTATCTGGGGATTGTTAGTTAGGCCAAATGGGCCATGGGACCATAAACCAAAACTAGACAGAATGTTAGAACTAGGAAAAAACGGGGATTATTTTTTCCCAATTCGGGGCGATTCAAGTAATGAATATTATTATGATATTTGGTCAAAGATCCACTTTGGATTTGTTGGATTAGCAGCTGGAATAGATGAGGAAACCTTGCAATCAGGGGCTGCAATTCCTATTCTTGCTGGGAATAATGACCATGGTGATATTCTTAGTACAGAGATCGGTTTTAACCTTTGGAAGACTTATAAGTTAGGATTGACTGCTGATAACATACATACTGCTTTGCTCTCTTATAAAAATGATTTTCTAAGAATTCAAGCTGCTTACCCTGAAGAATTATTCAGGGTCGATGTATGGAGAAATGGAAAATGAAAAAGCAATATTTAACAATACTATTGCTATCAATAATTATTTTAATTGCTGCTCTTTTATTTGAAACAAAAATTTATTTTTCAAATAAACAGACTAATTTTGAGATAATAACGTTGTTAGATAATGGGTTATACTTTCCAAAAAATTGGCAAAGCCGTGAGTTAAATGTCACAAGTTTTATTTGGGGTGAAAGTGAGACAAAGACCCTTGAGGATGATCATGTTACTATGAATTCTGAGGAAGTTATTAGGCGAATTTGGTTTGAAAAAGACGAAGTATTTCCACCCAGAATTGTACAAACAATATATAAGTATAAGACTCCATTTTTTGCGAGTTTTTATTTTTTGCGATTTAACCCGAAAATCCATTTTTATAATCAATGGCCAAACTTAAATTGTTTGTTTTGCAAGAAAGAAGAATCCAAGCCAAAAAGTTTGAATAATTCCAGAATGAATGCGGATAATCTATTTATTGTTTGTGGAATGGGCAATTCTGAAAGCTGTCAATTATGGTTTGCTTGGGCAAGATATGAAAATATTATAATGTCATTCGAATTTTATGCACCCAATCTTGGAATGAACGAAACAGTGTTTTTTGAGGTTTTTTCCAAAGTTGATGAAGAACTTTCAAGAAAAATTGATTTTTGTGTAAATCATTAGGTAAGTTTTCTATTTTCCTATTTATCCTTTCCTTACTTTCCATCGAGTGTGCAATAATAGTAAAGAGCGGTGCTTAAAACCAAAGGTAAAAATGAGGTACCTAATAATCATACTCGGAACCATTTTATTTGTAACAATGTGTTTTTTTTCGAGGGTGTCAGAATAATTGTGTAAATGGGTTATCCTAAAGAGACAAAAAAAGAAAGGTAAACCCATGACAAAGAAGAACGAGAAAGACATTCAGGAACACATGCCCAGCGCAGAAGAAGTGGCTCGTGAATTGGGCAAAGCAACCTCCATTGACGATTTTTATGGCAAGGATGGCATTTTCTCAAGGCTGTTCTCCAAGACAATCGAAGAAATGTTGGAAGCAGCATTGACCTGATGGTGGAAGAGGACCAGACGGCCGACAGCGAGATGAATGCTGCCTGGCAGGCGGTCAGTTACCTGGTGATGGATGGACCAGGGATCTGACCGGTGCTGTCTATGGTGCCCCAACCCCCACGCCCACACCGAACGGATCGGAAACCGTTACCCCGACCCCCGATGGGCCCGTGATCGGCGAGGCAGGGACTGCATCGAATGTCACCTCAAGCGGCGTGACGGTAACGCTGAACCACAGCTACAGCAGCCTGGTGGTGGTATCCTGAATACGCTTTTCTATGTGAGAGAGCATTTTGGCGGCCCGGTGACAGCCGTGCTGGGCGGGATGCACCTCAAGGCAGCCTTGGACGATTACCTGGAGCATGTGGTGCAGGTCATTTCGGACGATTTTCCAGGATTGATGCTCTATCCTAATCATTGCACAGGGGAGAATGCTATTGCAAAGCCCACCCAGGCCTTTGGTGAGCGGGTGAGTCTCTTTCCGCCGGATCAACGCTTCAGTTTGCGGAGTAGCGATAGCCCCGACCAGGCACGGTTTGGATCAACTGTGGGTTGGCGGGGTCGGTTTCGATCTTGGCGCGCAGGCGGCGCACAAGCTGTGCCAGACGGTCATCGCGCACGCCTTCGATTTGTTTTTCTTCTTTCCACACGGCCTGTACCAATTCATCATGCGTGCAGACCTGGTCCGGGTGGGTCTGGAAGTAGTTGTGCAGCCGGTATTCGTTGGCGGTGAGTTTATCCACATTGGGTTGGGTGGGCTGCTGGTCCCGAGACAGCAGGGGGTGATCTTCCAGCCCGCTGCGGCGCACGGCGTCCGCGTCGGGTTCGTCGCGCCAGAATTCCTGCACGCGGCGTTCCACCGCGGGATGGCTGCGCAAGCTTCGCATGTCCAGCGGTGCGCCCGCGGCAGCGGCCTCGCATACCCCGCGCAGCAGGGAGGGGTATCCCCAGGAGAGATTGATCATTTTCTCGATGAGCGTTTCGTCCCAATCGGCGCCGCAGCGTTGGGCGTATTGTTCCACGCTCCAGCGTGCATCCTCTTTGGAGAGCGGCCCCAGCCAGAAGGTGTTGCCGTAGAAGAGTTCGTTCAGTTCGGTGTCTTCGGGGATGGGACGGCGCGAGGCGATGCCGAAGGTAAGCTGGTATTTGAAGCTGTCACGCAGGGAACGCAGGTTGCCGGCGATGGCGGGCATGGCCTCCTCTGGCAGGCTGTCGAGGCGGTCGAGGAGGAGGCACAACCCTTGCGGATGGGCGGCAAGCTGGCTGGAGATGAGGTCTTCCAGGCTGAAAAGCAGGTCAGCAGAGGTGGAGGGCTGGCCGAGAGCCTGGTGGATGAGGCGCAGGAGGTCTTTGGACTGACCGCCGCGCAGGCGGTTGCAGTCCACGAGGATGAATTGAGGGCCGTCCACCATGCGGTGCGCAAGGAAGCCTATCAAATTGCTTTTACCGGAGCCGCTGAGGCCGACGATGACGAAGGATTCGCCGGCGTTCACGGCGCGCAGGATTGCGCCCACGGTTTCGCCGCGATAGGTGGCAGGGTAGGTGTCCCAGACGGATGCGTTCATATGGGATATTGTACAGCATTGTAGGGAGAGCGTAAATCAGACCGTAAAGAAAACATTATTTATATCGGTATGCTAACGCAGGCTGAGCTTGTCGAAGCCAAAACGGGTTTCGCGATCTCGCTCCCTTCGACAAGCTCAGGGTGCGGCTTGATTTACGCTCTCACAATGGAATATGCAGGGAAGCTTTTCGCAGAGGGATGGCGTTGAGCGGTGGAGTGTTTGAATCTAATCCCTTCTTCCTTCGGAGGCCTTCGCCAATCGCTTCGCGGCCCCCCCTTTTTTACAAGGCGGGCAGGTAGGATTCCATATCTATGAAGAATTCACAGTGATTTGACTGTTCCGAAACCATTAATCGCTATAATAAAGTTATGAAGCAAAAAAAGATGCAGAAGGTCCTTTTGTGGGCGGGAGTGATCCTGCTGGTGCTGTCGCTGGCAGCACTGGTGTATGCGCTGCGGCCTAATCCGGTGCAGGTGGAGCAGTTCCTGCTGGATACGGTTTTGTTTACTTCGCCCGGAGGGCTGCCGTGAAGCGCGCCTGGAAGGTCTTGCTGATTGTTCTGCCATTGGCGGCCCTGTTGGTGCTGGCTTCTTGTTCTCCAGCGCCCACGTCTGCGCCGGAAGCCAGCGAGCCAACACAGATGCCGACATCCCTGCCCATGCCCAGCCCGACACCCGCGCCAACCCAGGGCGTGATTCCCACGCCGTATGTGGAAGAGCGCATGCTGGAGCTGGAATATCCGGTGCAGATGCACAAGGGGGATTCGGATGTGCTGCGCCTGTCGCTGGTGTATACCGGGGATGGCTACAATGTGACCACGGAGTTTGAAGATCACACCGTGGACGTGCAGGAAGTGCCGCTGGCGTATGAGACTGGCTACCAGTTGACGGCGGCCGCACGCCTGGATGGGGCGGGGTTTGTCGTTTCACCGGAGGGGGAGCAGGCGCAGGTCGTGCAGCCGGGGGAAGACGTTACCTGGCGCTGGAGCCTCAAGCCGCTCAGTGCGGGTCGCCACCGTTTGACGGTGTCGCTGGTGCTGCGCTGGGTGGCCGAGGATGACCCGCAGGTTGTATTGCGCGAGGAGCAGGCGTTGAACAAGGCCCTGGAGATTCGCGTTTCCTCCTTCCTGGGGTTGGGACGCGTCCCGGCCTTGCTGGGCGGCTTGGCCGGCCTGCTGCTGGGCAGCGGGATGATGTTGGGCACGGTGATTCTGCGCCGCGGCGCGCTGCCGCGTTTGCAGACCCGCGAGCCCAACCCGCAACTGGTGATCGAACCTGCGCCGGGTACGAAGCTGCCCGCGGACGAGGCTAACCTGCTGCGCGCGCTGTTCAAACGCTATACGCGCCTGACCCTGGCGGGGGAGTTCCTCTCCGGCTATTCAGGGGCGAGCACCTACCTGGCCTTGCCGATCAAAGCCAATGGGCAAAGCGACGCGGCCACGATCGTCAAGATCGGTCCGCGGGCGTCGATCCAGCAGGAATATGCCAATTACGAGGATTTTGTCAAAGATCGCCTGCCGCCAATCACGGCGCGCATCCAGCATGCGCCGGTGGTGCTGCGCGGGGGCAGCCTGGCCGCCATGCAATACACCTTTATCGCTGAGCCGGGGCGGGGGCCGATGAGCCTGCGTCTGGCTTTGCTGGAAGACCCGCAGCCGGCCTTGATCCATGCCATCTATGACACTTTTGGTCCAAGCTGGTGGATGCAGCGCGAGGCCTACACCTTCCGGCCGATGCAGGAGTACGACCGCCTGCTGCCGCCGCATGTTGTGCTGCGTCCGCTGGACGGGAAAGGGCGCGCACCGCGCCTGACGCTGGATGAGAACACCAGCCCTTACGCCATGTCGCTGCAAATTGGGGATGTTGTGCGTGTTACAAAGTTCGGGCAGGTGGAGGCACGCGCGGACCGCCAGTCGCTGAGCCTGTTTGGCAAGGATCTCGGGGGGCAGCCGCCTGTGCGCCTGCGCTGGCTGGGCAAGCAGCCGCCCGCCAACACCCTGGCGGAGGTGGTGGAGACGCAGCGCAGCCTGTTTGCCGGCTACATGGCCGGGTTTGAGCGCTTTGGTCTGCCCGATCCGCTGGAGCATCTGGCGGATGTTCTGGCGGAGCCTGTCCAGGGCACGCGCGCGGTGATCCACGGCGACCTGAACCTGGAGAATGTGCTCGTCGGGCCGGGTGGGCTGGTGTGGCTGATCGACTTTGCCCAGACGCGCAACGGCCACCCGTTGTTTGACTTCGCGCGCCTGGGGGCGGAGGTGATCGCGCATATCCTCGCGGCGCGGGAGGTTTCCCCGGCGGCATATCTGGCGGGTTTGCAGGCGGGTGGTGATTCGCTGTGGCAGGCCGTGCAGGAGGTGGGGCGGCGCTGTTTGTTCAATCCGTCCAATCCGCGCGAGATGGACGTGGCGCAGTATCTGGCCTGCCTGGGGGCGTTGAAATTCAGCAATCTTTCTGACCATGCGCGGCATTGTTTGTACCTGACGGCGGGGGAGATCAGTAAGCGTTTGTAGTATGTTAAAAATCCGAATTGGAGCCTAGTTTTTGGTGCGTTGGCAAAGCCAACAGCACTACAAAGGATGAATTTGGGACGGGAAGGAATTTCAATGAAGAAGACCATATTGCTTGTCTGTTCTTTTGTGATTGCCATGCTCCTTGCCGGGTGCGTGAGGAGCGAGATATCTACAACTCCTTTTACAGAAGAACAGTTAATGATGTTAGTTTATGAAACAAATGGAGGGTGTGATCTTCCTTGTTATTGGGGGATCACACCTGGGAAAACATCATGGGAGTCTGCCGCTGAATCATTATCAAGCATAGGAGAATTATTTGGGCCTGTTTACAATGATAAAACGACCAAGTATGGGGCAATTTTTGGAGAATCGGGTTGGAAATTAGAGGTGATGTCAGCAGGATTTTTTGTAAAAGATGACATAGTAATAGCAATCACAACACGTTATGATCGGGTCCGCCTAGACCTGGATTATAGTTTGTCAGGATTATTAGAGGAATTGGGTGTACCGGAAGAAATATGGATTCGGTTAGTTACTGAAACACAAACTGACCAGCCATATTATTATATGGTATTACGATATCCCTCAAAAGGACTATATGTTGAATGGAATGACGATACTAAGAAAATCGAAGAAAATTTGTCAATCTGTCCCCAAGCTGTCATAAACCGTGTGTCGCATGCTCCCTGGCTAGTGTTGTGGGATCCCGAGGAGAAAGCACCTTTTCGACAATTTGGTTTGACCGTGTTGGGGGATGATTTAGGGAAAATGACAGATGAATATCAATTACTTGGGGATATCAGCGCAGACCAAATGACGAATGAAGCGTTTTTTGAAATTTACAGCACAAAAGGGGTGGAAACCTGTATTTCGGTAATGCCGGTAGAACAGTAATTATTCATTTGGGGGAAATTTAGTTTTCTTGTCAACAAAATGTCAGGGCGATGTCAGACGCTTATCAAGCCCCGCGTGGGCGGTTTTGTTATGCTGTGCATAACAAAAAATGATCAGTGGTTCAACTGACATGAGGAGAAAAAATGAACGCCCGACAATATTTGATCCCTTTGACTGTACTGGTCTTGATCTCGCTGTTGATGGGGGCCTGCTCACCGGCGCCTGCCCGCGCGACCGAGGCGCCCGCGTCGCAAGCCGGCGCTTCGGCGACGGTGTATGAAGAGGCTCCGGCGAATTACCCCTCACCGTCGCCGACGATGTCCGCACCCAACGGGAAACCGTATGACACTACTTTCTTTGAGAATTATGGCGTCAACCCGACGATTGACACGGAAGATGACAATCTCTCGACCTTTGCCCTGGACGTGGACACCGGTTCGTACACGATGGCGCGGCGCTTCCTAAGCGACGGCAACTTGCCCGATAAGGATTCCGTGCGCGTGGAGGAGTTTGTCAATTATTTCAGCCAGGGCTATCGCCTGCCGGATGAGGAAGAACGCTTCAATATTGCCATTGACGGCGGCGAGGCGCCCTTCACCGAGAGCGAGCGTTACCAGATCATGCGTGTAGGTATCCAGGGCTATGCGGTTTCGCCCGAGAACCGCAAAGACGCCTCCCTGACCTTCGTGATCGATGTTTCCGGCTCGATGAATCGGGAAGACAGGCTGGAGCTGGTCAAGGATGCCCTGGAGCTGCTGGTGCGAGAGCTGCGCAGGGACGATACGGTCAGCATTGTGGTTTACGGCTCAAAGGCCCGCGTGGTGCTGGAACCGACCCCTGCTGACCGCAAGTCGAAGATCATGCGCGCCATTTACAGCTTGCAGCCGGAAGGGGCCACCAATGCCGAGGCCGGCCTGAAGCTGGGATACCGGCAGGCGTTGGAAGCCTTCACCCCTGGCGGCATCAACCGCGTGATCCTGTGCTCTGATGGCGTCGCCAATATCGGCGAGACCAGTGCAGGCGGTATCTGGGACGAAGTGAAACTCCACGCCAGCGAAGGCGTCACCCTGACCACGGTAGGCTTTGGTATGGGCAATTACAACGATGTGCTCATGGAGCAGCTCGCTGACCAGGGCGACGGGTTCTACGCTTACGTGGATGATCTTGATGAGGCTGAGCGCGTGTTCGTCACCAACCTGACCAGTACATTGCAGGTGATCGCGATGGACGCTCGCGTGCAGGTGAATTTCAACCCGGAGATTGTCTCGCGTTACCGGTTGATCGGCTTCGAGAACCGCGACATGGCGGATGAGGATTTCCGCAACGACGAAGTGGACGCCGGAGAGATCGGCGCTGGACACAGTGTGACCGCCCTCTATGAAGTCAAGCTCTTTCCTGAGGCGGATGGTGAGATCGCCAGCGTACATCTGCGCTGGATTGATCCCGAGACCAGGGCGCCGTCCGAGATATCCCGCGGGTTTTACACCTACGATCTGCACCGTGATTTCGAAGAGGCCGATCCCTATTTCCAGCGCAGCGTGCTGGTCGCCGAGTTCGCTGAGATCCTGCGCGAGAGCTTCTACGCCGAGAAAAGCAGTATGATGGATGTGCTCTATGAGGTCAAACGGGTTGCAGGTCTGCTGGAAGATGACCCCGACATGGGAGAGTTTGCATCGCTGGTGAAGAAAGCTTTTATCCTGATGGAGTGAGGTAAAGAGATGCACATCCGGCGCACTCGCTTGGATGTGCACCTGTAGCGTAAATTAAAAACGCCTTCTTGATAGAAGGTGTTTTTTAGTGGGCCCTGGCACGCATCAGTGAGGTGACCGCCAACAGCAAACCCTGAACGGCGTGACCACGACCTACCAACTCGATCTGACCGGTGGCTTGACGCAGGTGCTTGCAGATGGGGATCAGACCTACCTGTATGGCGTGAACCGCATTGCGCAAGTATCTCCTACACAGACGGGTTACTTCCTGGCGGATGTGCTGGACAGTGTGCGTCAGATTCCCAATGGAAATACGCCTGTCAATATTGTCCTGGCACAAACTTACACGCCATATGGTGAGGTATTGGAAAGTTATGGTGCGGGTGTGTCTGGGTATGTTTCCACTGGAGAGATGTATGATCCACAGACAGGGTTGGGTTTTCTACGGGCACGCTATTATGCTCCTACGGATGGGCGGTTTATAAGTAAGGATCCATGGAAAGGAGAAGAAATTTCACCTAGATCATATAACCACTGGTTATATGTCAATAATCCCGTGCTTATGTCAGATCCTTCAGGCAAATGTTTGGATGAAGATCAAGATGGGATTTGTGATTTTGTGAGGAAGCTGCCGAATATTGATCAATATAATGAGAAAGTGCCCCTGTCAAGCTCCCAAAAACTGTACCAATTATAAGTAGACACTTTTTCAGGCTTCAGTAGCCAACGCATACTCATAGGGTGTTAAATTACCCAGGGC
>JAGVAB010000020.1 GCA_020060485.1 Anaerolineales bacterium | reverse complement strand
GCCGCTTTCGGTTTTCCCTGCTCGGTTCTGTCGGTCTGTTCTTTCACATTTCGGACATGTTTTCATTTCTCTATTTTAGCCCAATTTTTAGCCACTCCCTCCCCGCCCTGGCCTCCCCCAAAATTTTGGGGGAGGTGTTTGTTGATTTTGTTTCTGCAGGCGGCCGACCTTCGCAAGACCTGCCAGGAAAAAACCAGCCCCTGCAAAGGTTGGCGTCAAGAAGCCGCAGCAGGCAGACCACCCCTTTGCAGGGTTGCATTTAATGAAACCGATATGTCGCCAAGCCCGGGTGCTTGCCTGGGCTGTGGCGATCCCCTGGGCAGAAAGGGGGATTGTTGCAACGACACAAAGTGTCGGGTGGCTAAGGCCAGAACTCTGTATAATAAAATACGTCATGGATGTTTGCAGCCCCTAATGCTTTCGTTCAAATTGCGCCATGACCAAAATTGGTTTCAGTTTTAGGCAGCCAAACATTATCCGGAAAGGCTTTTCAGATGACAAATGCAAGAAATTTGCAGATGATATCCTGGCGCAAAAGAAACATTTCCCTTTTGATCTTTCTGTCCATCGTTCTATTGGCTTGCTACCCGGGCTGCTCATCGTACCTGAGTGTGGATATGGTAACAATCGTAGATGAAATACCCTATCTGCATGCGACTCTGGAAACAGACGAACACTGTTATTCCAGGGAAGATCACTATTTTATGAGCAATAACAATGGCAGGAATTGGAAGGAAATCGTAGTTCCACCTATTGCCATGCAACCCACCGCCAATCCTCCCGAAGAAGTGCAGCTGACAGTTTGTGTACCCAATCAAACACATACCTGTTACCGCATTTCTGGAAAAGAAAAGGTTGAAATATCAACTGATGGTGGTTTGACCTGGAAAACCGACTGGAAATTGCCGCCGGGGCGGAAAAGTTACATGGCCAGAGACGATACCATACCACGGAAAGATGGCGTTGACACAATCCCGAAAGATATGGGAATAGCGGTGAGAAAAGCTGGGCACCTGGTCATTGTGGCCATGGGTAACCAGGGCGTACTGATCAAGTCAACAGATGGCGACTGGATACGCTATCCAGTTGCTACCCAACATAAACTCTATGAAAGGTATGACCAGGCTTATCCGCCGCCTTTTTTTGCTTCTTCAATTAGAGAAGCTATAGAAACCACGTTGATCGAAATCCTCCTCTCCGGGTTAATCACCGAACTCTTTCTTGTCGTCATATCCATTACTTCATGGGTGATGATTGGCAAAATGAACAATGGGATATCTGGCAAGAAGATCGGATTATTTGGGTTGCCTTTTATCTTTTTCATCATCCTCTTTTTCGACCCGCTTTTGAACGTATCTACACGCCTGCTCCCCGATGCTTCATCCCTTCACATGAGCTATGAAAAAGGCTTTTTCTTTCTCTTTCCATTGATTGGTTTAATCATTTCCTGGAGTCTGATCATTCTTTCCAGCCCAAACCGGAAATCCACTCTGCTGTTTGCTCTTTTCATCCTGGGATGTGTGATCCTGTTTTGGGCTGTAACCTATTTGCCTTTTTTTGCATGGGCATTCGGCGTCATCCCTTTCTACGAAATCGCTGTGGCGACCGCCATCGCAGGCGGCATTTTCATCAGCGTATGGGGTTTTCGAAAAATCAAAGCAATGGCGCTATTGACCGTACAAGATGCACCTGGCATAAAGCCGGATACCGTCCCAGAGGTATAAGGTTTCCTGCATCCTCAGGCTGTTAAGCGCACTTCGACCCCCTCCGAGGGCAAGTGCAAGCTCAGTGTGCGGATTTTTCCAGGTAAAGCTGAACGATGTTTAAATTGTAGTAACGACTTCAGTCGTTTTTAAGGCGCGTTAACAAAAATCCTTGACGAATGCATGCGTCACGCCAATCAGCGTGTTTGCCTTATCCCCAGTTCAGGATGGTTCAAGGATTACCTGATCACCTGATCCCTGATTGACGAATTGACGTCCCCCCCTAGATCATCGCCTGGTCCAGATCCTCCAGCAGGTCCTCAATATTCTCCGTGCCCACCGAGAGGCGGATCATGCCATCGCCGATGCCCATCTTGCGCCGTTCCTCGGCCGGCACGGGGTAGTGGGTGGTGCTGGCCGGGTGGGTCACCAGGGTGTCCACGTTGCCCAGGCTGACCGCCAGGGTGCACACCTGCACGCGTTCCATCATCGTCCTGCCAGCCTGCATGCCGCCCTTCAGGTCAAAGGAGATCATGCCACCAAAGCCGCCCGGCATCTGGCGTTGGGCCAGGTCGTGACCGGGGAAACTCTCCAGGCCGGGGTAATACACCGCCCCCACCCGCGGGTCGGCCTCCAGGAAGCGCGCCAGGGCCAGGGCATTCTCGCAGTGGCGCTGCATGCGCAGCTCGAAGGTCTTCAAGCCTGCCGCGGTCAGCCAGGCGTCAAACGGGCTGGCGCAGCCGCCCAGGATCTTGAGCGCGCCGAACAGGCCGCCCTGCACGTAGTCGGGGTGCGAACTGACCGCCGCACCGCCCACCACCAGGCCGTGCCCGCACAGGTATTTGGTGGTGGAATGTACCACCACGTCCGCGCCCAGGCTCAGCGGACGCTGGCAAAAAGGCGAGGCAAAGGTGTTGTCCACCATCAGCCATGCGCCGTAGTTGTGGGCAATGCCGGCCACCCCCGCCAGGTCGACCATGTCCATGGTGGGGTTGGAGGGCGACTCGGCATACGCCAGGCTGACGTTGGGATGAGTCGCAAAAGCCGCCTCCCAGCCCGCCAGAGAAGTGTCCGCCAGCCACACCACCTCGATCCCGAAGCGCGGCGCATAGTCCTTGAGGAAGGCAAACGTGCCGGCATACAGCGAGGTCTGCACGATGACAGCCTCGCCCTTTTTCACCCGACCGATGATGGCCGAGGACACAGCCGCCATGCCGGAGGAAAACAGCAGGGCGCGCACCACCGTCTCCGTGGGACTGTCGGGGTCGGCGCGCAGCAGGTCCAGCCCTTCCAGCACGGCGATCTTCCCGGCGGTCTGTTCCTGGTTGGGATTGTTCAGGCGGGTGTAGGAATAACCATCCACCTCGCCGGTGAACAGGGCCGCCCCGCGCTCCACATCGCCCAGGCCAAAGGTGGAGGTCTGGTAGATGGGCATCACATGGGCATGGTCTGCGTGGTCGCCCTCGCCGACGTGGGTCATGAGTGTGCTTAAGCCTTGCTTGGGATGGTATGCAGGCATGGGAACCTTCCTTGATAGATCGATTTCGCCGTGTACGCGTGCACACAGGCAAGGACAATTATACCCAATCACAGCCCAGACCAGCCAACGCCAGCCGAGTCCTGCACTCCCTGGCACTGCCTCCAGGGCAAGTGTGTCCCCTTTGGGGTCGAGGCCGGCGTCAAACAACTGCCGTTCCCCTACCCTTCGGGTATGATATCGACAAGCTCAGGGAACAAATCCCTCGCACACCGAGCCTGTCGAGGTGTGCAGGCCGAAGCCAAATAGCCGCCGTTCCCCTACCCTACGGGTATGATATCGACAAGCTCAGGGAACGAACTCTCCGCACACCGAGCCCTGTCGAGGCCGAAGCGGCAATTCTGCGATCCAGTCATTCACTATTTTTGAATTTGGATTGATCTTTTACATTTCGAGAAACTTGATAGCTCTTCGAATAAGCAATCAAAGCCTCCCAATTCTGCTCAATCAAAGCCTGCTTCTTGCGATGCCCCCAGCGCTGGATTTGCTTTTCCCTGTAAAAAGCATCTTCCACTCGATCATATTCTTCAAAATAGACCAACTTCACTGGCAATCGCTTTTTTGTATACCGCGCCCCCATTCCTGTTTGGTGTTGCCAAACACGCTTTTCCAGATTCCAGGTACTGCCGGTATAGTATGTTCCATCAGCGCATTCGAGTATGTATAGGTAGGGCATAGTCCCCCTGTCAAGCTCCCAAAAACTGTACCAATTATAAGTAGACACTTTTTCAGGCTTCAGTAGCCAACGCATACTCATAGGGTGTTAAATTACCCAGGGC
>JAGVAB010000043.1 GCA_020060485.1 Anaerolineales bacterium | reverse complement strand
TATCTTAATGATGACGCCAAATTACAGGCCAAATAAGCCCTGGTTTGCGTATATCGCCAGGTTTTCTGCACCCCACCCCTCAAACTCCCCTCCCCGCGAAGTGCTTGACGTGTGATCTTCATTCTTTTGCGGGAAGGGGAGCTTCTTGTGCTGTGTTGAGCAGCGAAGCTGCTCAACACAGCACAGTTTTTCCCTCCCCCGGCCGGTACGCCAGGAATGAAAATTGGATCAATACCGGGGGAGGGATGATGGGAGGGGGTAAATCATCACCGGTATTTGAAACTGATTTGGGCTGGATGTACGCCACTGCTTTCGAAAATCTATTTTGTCAAGCTTTCTTGAGAATGCCATAGGAATGTGAAGCAGGATATTCTCAACAAACCCTTCCTCGAATTCAGTGGGCGGAGCAAGCTGCCATATGCGAGTTCCTTCGCAGGGCCGAGGTGTTGGTTTTTTCAACCGTGAACTGAGCTTGTTAAAGTGTACGGTTGAATTTAGGCTGTTTACAGGACCCGTGCCAGACATTGTCCGGTAAATGATTCTTTGACCTGGGTGATGTCTTCCGGTGTGCCCTCGGCCACAAGCTGGCCGCCAGCCACACCGCCTTCGGGGCCGAGATCAATGACCCAATCGGCGGCTTTGATCAGATCCAGATTGTGTTCAACGACCACCACGCTGTTTCCCGTTTCCACCAGTTTTTGCAGAAGCAAGAGCAATTTGGCGATATCGGCAGGATGAAGCCCGGTAGTGGGTTCGTCGAGCAGGTACAGAGCGCGCCCGTTGGTGCGGCGACCGAGTTCCTTGGCGAGTTTGACGCGCTGGGCTTCACCGCCAGAGAGGGTGGTAGCAGGCTGACCGAGCTGCAAATAACCCAAACCGACGTCCGACATGACTTGCAGTCGCGCTGCCGCCGCCGGTACATCGGCGAACAAGTGCATCGCTTCTTCCACTGTCATGTCCAGTACCTGGGATATGTCGTAACCGCGATATTGGATCGCCAGGGTTTCGCGTTTGAAGCGCCTCCCGCGGCAGACCGGACAGCGTACTTCAACGTCGGGCAGGAAATGCATTTTGACGGTCAATGTGCCGGCACCCTGGCAGCGTTCGCAGCGCCCGCCAGGAACGTTGAAGGAGAAATGGCGGGCCGTGATTTTGCTCTTTTTGGCTTCTGGCAGGGCGGCGAAGGCCTCCCGGATGGGGGTGAAAGTGTCGGAGTATGTGGCGGCATTCGAGCGCGGGATGCGCCCGATGTGTTGCTGATCGATGGTGATGATCTTGTCTATGTGTTCCCAACCCGTGATCGCATCGTGTTCTCCGGGCAGCCCGGATGCACGGTTGAGCTGCTGACGTGCAGCTGGATCGAGGATGTCGAAGATGAGGGAGGATTTTCCTGAACCGGAAACGCCTGTTACCGCGATGAGCAGGCCGAGGGGGATGTTGACTGTCAGGTCTTTGAGATTGTACTGGCGCGCGCCGTGAATAGTGAGATGCCTGTGGTTTGGCTTGCGTCGTTTTAAGGGAACAGGCACTTGCATGGAGGCGGCGATAAATGCGCCGGTAAGCGAGTTCCTGTCGGCGGACACTTCCGCTGGGGTTCCTGAAGCAATGATCCGCCCGCCGTGCTTGCCTGCTCCTGGGCCGACATCAATGAGATGATCGGCGGCTTTGATCAGTTCAAGATCATGTTCCACCACCAAAACGGTATTGCCGAGGTCGCGCAGGCGGCGCATGACGTTGATCAATCGCTGGGTGTCGCGGGAATGCAGGCCGATCGTGGGTTCATCGAGCACGTAGAGCACGCCGGTTAAGCCCGAGCCGAGCAATGCGGCCAGTCTCAGCCGCTGGGCTTCCCCCGCAGAAAGGGTTGGCGAAGAACGTTCCAGGGTAAGATACCCGACACCAACCTCAAGCAGACGACCGACGCGTTCGTAAAGGTCATCTAGGATGGGATGGGCGATGTGCATTTCTTCCGTAGTGAGCTGTGCTGGGAGAGCCTTAAGCCAGACGAAGAGGTCATTGAGTGGCAACTGCGATACGGTGATGATACTTTCCCCGGCGACAGTCACGGCACGGCTTTCGGGGCGCAGGCGGGTGCCTTTGCATTCCAAACAGGGCTGGGTGCTGAACAGGTGCTCCAGTTTTTCGCGGTAAGCAGCATTGGCGGCATGTTCGTTGTAGCGGCGCTGCAGATTGGTGACCACACCTTCAAAGCGTCCCTGGGCATTGGTGGCAGGCGGTTTGACATTTGGGAAGTGGCGGCGAAACTGTGGGCTGTCTGTGCCGTACAAAAGAAGGTCGTATTGAACGGGCGTATAGTCTTTAATGGCTTTGTTTGGTTCGAATTCGAATCCAAAGTGTTTGCCGGTATTTTTCAGAATCTGGCTGTAGTGGTTGACATGAAATTCGATCCAGCCTTCAATGGCATATTCGGGAATGCTTTTGCTTTCATCCACCAAACGGCTGATGATGGGTTGGCGCACTTCGCCCAGGCCGGTGCACGCGGGGCAGGCGCCGGCGGGTTTGTTGAAGGAGAAATCGGCCATGCCCATTTCCGGGAGGGATGCACCGCAGTGCGGGCAGGGATAAGCGCCTTCCGGGCTTTCATCGGATTCATCCTGCCAATCATTTTCCGTAGATTCATAGGTGGAGGGCGGGACATCTTTTCCGCAAACCGGGCAGGGGCGGTGCCCAAGGCGGGCGTAGAGCACTCGCAGATAGGTGAAAATCTCGGTAGCCGTGCCCACGGTTGAGCGCGGGCTGTGATTGGTGAGATGCTGGTCGACGCTGATGGATGGGGAAAGACCGGTGATGGAATCTACAGGCGGTTTGGTCAAACCGTCTGTTACCAGACCAAGTGATTCCATGTACTGTCGCTGACCTTCCTTGTGCAAGATATCGAAAGCAAGGGTTGACTTTCCCGATCCGGAAAGCCCCGTGATCACAACGATCTGGTTTTTGGGAATATCCAGGCTGACGTTTTTCAGGTTGTGCAGACGCGCGTTTCGAATGGTGATTGTAGGTTGCATGGGGGCCTCCAATGGAATGCTTGAATAGTTTCACAAGATCCTGTTTTTTGGGCGGTTTCCCAGACGAACAGGATTTATTGCGCATAATCAATTCAATTGTATAACCCTGGTGGGCAAGTGGATGGTTTGGGTGGCGCAGCTTGAAAGACAATCAGGTGGCGGAAATGATCTCATTAATCATGCAAATCACTTGTTTGGCTGTCTGCTCCTGATTGCGCAAAGTGGTCAGCCAATGATCAGCAGCCGTGAAAATATCTTCATCGGCGCGCGGGGTGTCGAGGATTTGTTTCAGGTTGCGCGTGTTGCCCCTGTCCAGTTCGATGAACATGCGCAGGATGGCCATGTGGCTGTAACCCGCCGTACTCAACATGCGAATGATCTGCAGACGTTCAATATCATTTTTGCGGAAGAGCCGGTAGTTGTTATATCGGTTGCGCCGGATCGTGATCAACCCATTCCGTTCCCAGTTGCGGATCACATCCTGACTTACCCCCAGTAGTTTGGAAACTTCACGGATTGCCAAGGGATTTTCATCATGGGCTGGCTGCGCGGTTTTCGCCCAATGTTCCAACAGGTTTGCGGCAGAGTCAGCCTTGTTCAATTCCTCTTTTACGGCAGACAGGTGCTGACAGGCTTTCTGCAGTGCTCCTTGCCAATCGTCTTGCACCGCGTACTGAATGATCTCGTTGCCGGATGCACGCAAAGCCCGGCCGGGATATTCGGAAGCGTAGATCCTGCGCGCCAACAGCAAACAATTCAGATGATGCTGCGTAAACATTCGGTAGCCCGATTCAGTACGTTCGACAGCCGGAATCAATCCCCATTCTTCGTAGAGGCGGACGGTGTTGGGATGTATGCCTGCAGCGCGGGCCAGATCGGAAGTGCGTAGAAATTTTGCCTTCATGAGAAAAAGTGTAACATATGCCGGATATGAAAACAAAAGATTGGTTCTCTGGGAATTGCCGTGAAAAAGAAGTTTATTGGGGGATTTTGGCGTTCCGCGCCAAAATCCCCCAATATTTACCATGCTTCACGGTTTTTTCCAAAGACCCAAAAGATTGTTAATCAAAACCGCAACATAAAAATGTCTGGAAAACGGGAGTTTTTTCTCTGCAGAAATGGGAAATATTATGTATAATTATCTTCAGGCAAAAATCCTTTTGCTGCAAGTCTAAAATACAATAAAGATTTTATGAGAAGTGTCTAACTACTTAACCACAAAAATATTGCTCAACTCCATTGGAGTTGCAGCATGCGAACTTCAAGACGGAAGCATGTTGAGCTTTGGTCTTGAAGTTTAAGTTTTAACCGATAGAAGAAAGGTATAAGATCATGAAAATCACCCGTCCATTCTTGATGCAACTTCTGATTGTACTTTTATTGCTGGCGTTGCTTTCGACGGCTTGCGGTTCCCGGTCCGCAAAACCAGGGTTGACCATTTTGGACTGGGCTGGTTATGAATTGCCTGAGTACCGCGCAGAATTCGCTGAAAAACATCCCGACGTGGAGGTGAAGTTTACCTTCTTCGCTGATGATGCCGAAGGATACGCCAAATCAAGATCCGGCTTCAAGGCCGACTTGGTACACCCCTGCACCAATTATTGGGGCCTGTATGTGGAGGAAGGTCTGGTGCAGCCTATCGATACTTCACGCCTCAAGTACTGGTCTGGCATTTATGAGCAGCTTGCCGAACGTGGTCAATTCAACGGCCAGCAGTATTTTATTCCCTGGGATTGGGGCTATGAATCCATTCTTGTGCGCACAGATCTGATAGACACGGTGCCGGAATCCTGGGCCGATCTGTGGAACCCTGAATATGCCGGATATTTGTCAGTCTATGATGCCGGCCAGAACATTTACGAATTTACCGCGCTTTCCATGGGATTGGACCCCTGGAATACAACACCGGAGCAAATTGAACAGGTGAAGCAGCGCATTCTGGAATTGAAACCCAATATCTTTCATTATTGGTCGGATTATACCGAGCTGAATCAACTGGTGGCGAACGGTGATATCCGTGTAGCAGCCAGTGCTTGGAATGATGCCTACCTGGTCATGCTTGAAGAAGGCATACCGGTGGAATATGTCAACCCCACAGAGGGACGCATGGCCTGGGTGTGCGGTTATGGCATTTCGAGCAATATTGAGAATCTCGATCTGGCTTATGATTACTTGAACGCCTTGATGGCTCCTGAAGCCAACGGTGCCATGGCCAATGATTTTGCTTATGGGCCTGGAAACAGGAATGCCCTGCAATTCATGGACGATGAATTGATCGACCTGCTGGAACTGGATGATCCGACGGTTCTGGAAGCGGCCATTCTGCCCCGGCCATTAACTGCTGCGCAGCATCAGCTTTATACCGATCTGTGGATTGAGATCAAAGCGGCCCCATAAGGCTGCCAGAGTCTCTTTTGACAATTCAAGATGAACAACATCTTCTCCGCTTCCAGTTTCCGGATTGTCCACCACAGTTCACATATTGAGCTGAAGACGAACGCAAGCTGCATTTGCCGATTTGATTTTTTCTCAAAAACAATCATCCACCGTTCTGCCCCGCACCGGCTTGCCGCTGATAAGAGCCAGGGTTGCCAGCATGGAGGTGGCCATTGAAGAAGCAGGGGCGTATGCTGGCTTTGATGACTCCTTCTGTTTTTTGGCTGGTGGCCTTTTTTATCCTGCCCATGTTAATCATGGCTTTGTTCAGTTTTGGCAACGGGTCGCTGGATTTTGCCAATCTGCGCTTTTCTCTGGATACTTACCAAAAATTTGCCGAAACCAATGCCTTTTGGCGGCTATTGGGGCGTTCCACCCTGGTGGCAGTGTACACCGCCCTGCTCTCCGTACTTTTGGCATACCCGGTTGCCTATTTGCTGGCGTTTCATGCTGGACAGCACCGAGGCATGCTGCTGACCTTGATCGTGATCCCCTCCTGGATCAGTTTTCTGCTGAGAGTGCTGGCGATCAAACTGTTTTTAGGGTCCCACGGTCCCTTTGTAAACTTTATGGGCAGCCTGGGTTTTGCCACTGCAGATTGGCCGGCGCTGCTGTATAATCGCTCGGCAGTGATCGTCACGTTGGTCTATACCTGGATCCCCTTTGCCGCCCTGCCTATTTTCTCTGCTCTGGAACGGATCGAAAAACCGCTGCTTGAAGCTTCAGCTGACCTGGGGGCGGAACCCTGGCGGGCTTTTCTGCGCGTGACCCTGCCTTTGAGTCTGCCGGGTGTCACTGCGGCTTTTTTCTTTGTCTTCATCCCTACCCTGGGAGAGTGGGTGACGCCGGCTCTGATGGGCGGCACAACGGGCATCATGTATGGGAATCTCATCCAGGACCAGTTTGTGCGGGCGCTTAACTGGCCGATGGGGGCGGTGATGAGTTTTGTGATGATGGTACTGGTGGTGTTGTTCCTCTTCATTCTGACCCGCTTCTTCAAGCTGTCAGAATTGCTGGAGGGTTAACCATGAAGCGCACCATTGCCTGGACATACTTCTGGTTGATCACCGCCTTGCTCTACCTGCCGATCGTGCTGCTGGTGATCTTTTCCTTCAATGATTCGGTCCTGTTGACTTTCCCCATGAAGGGCTTTACCCTGAAATGGTATGGTGAACTGTTCCGCGACGCCGAGTTGATCAAGGCATTGTATAACAGTTTGCTGGTGGGTTTTGGCTCTTCGCTGGTGGCGACCATCATAGGCACCATGGCGGCCATTGGTATCTCGCGTCATCGCTTCATTGCCAAGGAATTCTTTTTATCGATAGCTTCCCTGCCCCTGGTGGTGCCTTATGTGGTGTTGGGTGTCGCCATGCTGCTTCTGTTCCGGTTCATTGGGATCCCCCTTAATCTTTGGACGGTGGGTATTGGGCACGTGGTGGTCAATATTCCCTATGTGCTGCTGATTGTGGCTGCCCGCCTGGCCGGATTTGATGCCCACATTGAAGAAGCGGCCATGGATCTGGGCGCAAACTATTGGCAAACCCTGCTGCGAGTCACTTTGCCGATCAGTGCCCCGGCCTTGCTGGCTTCTTTCCTGTCCTCGTTCTCAACATCGTTTGATGAATTTGCCCTGACTTTCTTTTTGATCGGCACCGATAATACCTTACCGATCTATCTTTATTCACAAATGCGCTTTCCCAGCCGTTTGCCGCTGGTGATTGCATTGGCGGCGGTGATCATTTTTGCCACCCTGGTCACAGTCATTGTCCTGGAATGGCTGCGCCATCTGGATCAACCCCGCCGGCGCAGGAAGCGTTTGGAGATCCTATGAGCGAAGATACCGTTGTTTTGAAACAGATCACCAAGGTGTTTCCGGCAGGCAGCCAGGTGGAAGAAGACCTGGCGGCTGTTCAGGAACTGTCCCTTAATATCCGGCAGGGCGAATTCTTTACTTTGCTGGGTCCCAGCGGCTGCGGCAAGACTACTACACTGCGTATCATCGCTGGTTTTGAAACCCCCACCAGCGGGGAAGTGTATATTGGCGGACGTTTGATGAACAATATTCCTCCCCACAAACGCCCAGTCAATACCGTTTTTCAAAACTATGCACTTTTTCCGCATCTCACTGTGGCCCAGAACATTGCATTTGGTCTGACGATGAAACGTCTGCCTCAGGATGAGATTGAACAGCGCACGCTCAAAGCCCTGGCTTTGGTGCAACTGCCCGATTTGGGCAATCGTAAACCGCGCCAGCTTTCCGGCGGCCAGCAGCAACGCGTTGCTCTGGCGCGTGCGCTGGTCAATGAGCCCAAGGTGCTTTTACTGGATGAACCGCTGGGAGCGCTGGACCTTAAACTGCGCAAGGAGATGCAACTGGAATTGAAGCACCTGCAAAGCAAAATTGATATCACCTTTATTTATGTGACCCATGATCAGGAAGAAGCCCTGACCATGTCGGACCGCATCGCAGTGCTCAATCAGGGCCATGTGTTGCAGGTGGATACACCGGTCAATGTTTATGAAAAGCCGGCCACACGTTTTGTGGCAGAATTCATTGGCAAGACCAATTTCTTGCGCGGCCAGGTGATTAGAGGCTACGACCACACGGTGGAGATCGCCCTGGTCGACCAGCCGCTGAAAATGGCCACAGACCGGCAATTTCACGCCGGGGAGGATGTAACGGTGGCTGTGCGACCGGAAAAATTCCGCCTCAGTTCAGCCGGAGAGTCTGCCGCGCCTGCCGGGCAGTTCGCCCTGAATGGCTGTGTGCAGGAGTCGGTCTATGCCGGTACGGATACCCAGTATATTGTTCGTTTGGATTCAGGCGAGCAGTTGACCGTGCACGTACGCAATTCACAGGCTTTTCGGTCAGATGAATTTGCCAAGGGGCGGGCTGTGCTGGTTTCCTGCCCGGTGGATGCCTTGCGTTTACTGCCGGAATAAAGAGGCTTTTGGGGTGGAACGGTTCCCGGCATGGCTGTGATCCATACCAGCTTCATTTTTCCAGCTTGATCTCAACATCCCGCGGCAAGGCCAATCCGGCTTCCACCTCTATGGCTTTGATGATTCCCACCGGCACCGGACAAGCGGGATGCTGACAGTATTGTGCACCTAGACTGAGCGTTCGGGGACCCTCACCGCGAAACGAGATCTCCTGAAATGGGTCAACTTCGCTTAAGGCTGCGGCAAGCTGCTGGATGTGCGGGCATTCGCTTTCGATTTGGATGGTGCAGCGGCGTTTGTCAACTTTGATGACGTTCACTGTGGTGCTGAAACCGCAAACCCCTGGTTCAATCCTGGCTTTGGACATATGCCACCTTTCAAAAATGTAAAGACATCGTAGGTTAAAATTTCATGAGAAGCTGATATACTCTTAATCAGAATAATGGTAGATACAAGATAAATAATTATTGGTTTATTGGTATGTAATCGGCATTATTCTGGTTTGTGGAAAAGATACACTTTATTGGTTTGAAACAGGTGGAATACCGTGTGAACATCGCAGCTTCGTGGCAGCTACATTGCAGCCAGCATCACAGCTTCTTTCCGCTCTCATTCTTCTCACGGTAGACATTGAAATTTTCTTTACAGCAACCACCTTTTTTCTCCCTCCCCGAAAGGGGAGGGAGCGCTTTAAGCGGGGATCAGACGATCTCAAAGGATTTTATATCCACCTTGCATTCGGCATAGTTCTCTTGCAGGCGCAGACATTTTTCTTCGGTCAATTTTCGTACCACAAAACGCATGGAGAATCCGCCATTGGGCAGGGGATTATTCACCGAGCGCAGAATGTCGCCGCCGGCGAAGGCGATCATGGCTGCCATCTCGGCCAGCACACCCGGTTTGTTGCCTTCCGGGCTGATGATGATCTTGATCGTTGTCCAATTCAAGGCTTCGCGTGAGATCCCGGTTTCATCCAGTTTTGTCTCAACATCCTTCAGACGGATGGCGCCATTGCCCACGGCAGCATGGAGATCATCCAGGCCGGCGCAGGCCAGCTCTTCCAGCAGATGGTCCACCCGGTCGGGGTCCAGGGCCTGCACGTCTTCCAGGTTGAGAATGCCGCGCGCCGACAGGGCGGCGGTCATTTGCACCCGTCCTTGCTGGGCATCCCGCTTAAGCGCTTCGCGGGCCAAAACGCTGCGCAGGATGCGCTCCGTGGACAGGTTAACAAAGTCCAGCCAGCTTTCGTGGGGGGTGATGCGTTCACCGGCGGTGATGACTTCCACCACATCACCAGGCCGCACCTGGTCGGATAATTTTGCCAGGCCGCCGTTCACTTCCACCGCACTGATCTTGTCCAGCAGCAGTTCCTGCTGGATGGAAGCCACCGCATCCAGCACAGTGGAGCCTTCCGGTACAAAACGTGCGCCGCCAGTGGGTGTCAGGATCTCCACCGGGCGGTAAGAGCTGATGTCCCGGCCGGTGCGCAGGGCGTGCACCACTCCCCAGACATTTTCCCCTTCCATGTCTTCTGTGGCGATCGCCACTTCCAGCGCACCCAGCTCTGGCAACCAGGCGGTGATTTGCAGTGCCCGGTATCCATTCTGGGGATTGGCGATGAAATCATCGAATCGATTGCTGTCGAGATACTTTCCAAAAAAACGGTTGACCCGTGAGATCATGGTGTAGCAATCATTTTCATCTGTGCTGTGGATGACCATGCGGAAGCTGATGACGTCATTCAGGGCGGCAAAGCTGTTCATCGAAGATTTTCGGGCACGTGCCATGCGCCGCAGTTTGGTCCATGCTTGCCAGTAGCCATCCACCATGATGCGCATTTCGCCATCCAGTCCGGCTTCCTCCATCAATTTGCCCAATCGTTCCATCATGGGGTTGACGAAGCCCGGCTGCAGGCGCGGGTCACAGTCGATCTTGGCCTTGACAAAGGCATAGGTCTCCGGTTCGGCATACGGGAAAGCCATGTCCTCGATCCAGCGCCGCCAGCGGTAACAATTGAGAATGCCGGCCAGTTTACCATAGGCGCGGATGGCTTCTGTGGCTTTGGCAATCTGTTTGTCAGGCGGCATGTGAGCCAGGGTGAGCAGGTTGTGACTTTTGTCGGCCAGCTTGATTACGAATACGCCGGGGTCCTGAAAGCGGGCGATCTTGCGCAGGGTCTCGATTTCACGCGAGCGCCCGTCGCGCGGCTGACTGATCTTGGTAACCCCATCCACCAGGTATGCGATCTCTTCACCCAGCCTGCCGGGGAAAAGCTGCCTTACCTGATCCAGGCTTTCGTCCTGATCTTCAATGGCATCATGCAGCAAGGCGGCGATCGTCCAGGCCTCGTTGTTGACCAGTTTATCGATCAAGGCGGCTACCCAGGTGCAGTGGGTTTCAAAATATGGTTCCCCGCTCATGCGTTTTTGACCGGCATGAACTTGTTGTCCCCAGGCATAGGCGCGGGCGATGTTCTCTGTGCGCGCCTCGAAATGACCTGGTTCAAACTCGCTGGTCAGGTCTGGGCGGGTCTCGATGATTTTATGAACCGTGATCATGGGCAGCCTCAATTCTTTCACCGGGCATCTCTTTTGGGGAACGGCGAATTGAGACCAATTATAGCGGCTTTTGCCGCTGCGGGGTGTCTTTCAGCTTTCCTTTTGCAGCAGTTCCAAAAAGGTTTGCACGACTTCCGGGTCGAAATGTTTGCCTGATTCATCGTAAAGATAGTCCAAAACCTTATCGTTGGACCACGCAGGGCGGTAAGGCCGGTCCGAGCTGAGGGCATCCCACACATCCACAATGGCGAAAATGCGCGCCGAAAGCGGAATTTCTTCGCCCTTCAAACCTTGCGGGTAGCCGCTGCCGTCCCATTTTTCATGGTGGTAGTGGGGAATATCCACCACCGGGCCAGTGAATCCAACATTGGAGAGTACCTTGAACGCATATTGGGTATGCTGGCGCATCAGGTTCATTTCTGTTTCCGTCAGCCGGTCGGGTTTTAACAGGATGCTGTCGGGAATGCCGATCTTGCCAATATCATGCAGGGTGGCTCCGCGGTAGAAATCGTTTAGCGCCTCGTCCTTGAAGCCCATCAGTTGAGCCAGCTTCATGGCCCAGTCGGTCACTCTCCGGCTGTGGCCGGAGGTTTCAATGTCACGCAGCTCCAGGGTTAGTGCCCAGCCTTCGATGGTGGCGTTGTAGGCGGTTTTCAACTCCTCATGTGCCTGGTGGAGCTTTTCTTCGGATTGTTTACGGTTGGTGATGTCGTGCATGATGAGTTGGGCAGCCTGTCCATCTTCCCATTGTGTCAGACTGGCGTGGGTCTCAATGGGAATCCTTTTGCCTTCGGACTGGCGCAGTGTTGATTCCAGACGCAGCGTTTCCAGCCGGCCGGAAAACATCTCGGCCAGTTTGAGGTGTATCTGCACGCCATCGGTTGGGTCAAGAAAGGCTTCGATCCTTTGGCTATTCACCTGATTTTCCAGGACAGTTCCCGTCATGTGCATGAAAGCCGGGTTTGCCATTAATATCTCTCCCTGGGCGTTCAGGATGACGATCCCGTCCGGGGAAAATTTGACCAGTTGCTCAAACTTCGCCCGTTCCTCATTCAGCCGTCGATAACGATTCAAGCGGGTGATGGTGTTGATCCGCGCCATCAATTCCTGGGCATCAAATGGTTTGGAGATGAAATCATCCGCCCCGGCTTGCAGACCCTGCAAACGAGAGTTGCGGTCATCCAGAGCTGTAATCATGATGATTGGCATTTCTGCCAGCCTGGGGTCCTGGCGGATCAGACGGCACACTTCCACCCCGTTCATTTTGGGCATCATCACATCCAGCAGGATCAAGTCGGGTTGGGCGGATTGAACGCGTTCAAAAGCCTGGGCCCCATCTTCCGCGAAGACAAGCTCATAGGCGTCATTCATCAACAATCCGTTGAGGTACTCACGGATGGATGGATTGTCATCGGCGATCAGGATTTTACTGGCAGGGATCATGGTTTGCACCTCATCACAGGGTTAAGGGGGGTAGTAATGCCAAAATGTCTTTTTCAAGGTCTTTGAAGCGGACGGGTTTGCTCAGATAGCTGTTAGCTCCGGCCTCCAGGCATTTTTCACGGTCACCGGGCATGACCAGGGCGGTGATAGCGATGATGGGAATTTGACCGGTGTGCGGATTGCGGCGCAGGCGGCGGATGGTTTCCAGTCCGTCAATACCCGGGATTTGAATGTCCATCAGGATCAGGTCTGGTTTTTGTTGTTCTGCGATCTCCAAAGCCTGTTGGCCATTGTAGGCCACCAGGGTTTCAAAATTGCGTGATTGCAGGTAGGCCAGCATGGTTTGAACGGTCAGCGGATTGTCTTCGGTTAACAATACACGTCGTCTGCTGGACAGTTCATGGGGCGGCAGGGATGGCAGCGGGGCGGTTTGATGAAGGGCTCTTAGCTTGTCTGGCACCGTTCCGCGCGGCAGGCGTACCGTGATGCGCGTGCCTTGCCCGGGCTGACTGTCCAGATTCACCCTGCCGCCGTGCAGTTCTGTCAGCCGGGCTACCAGAGAGAGCCCCAGGCCGGTGCCCTCATAGCGCCGGTTGAGACTGCTTTCCACCTGCACAAAGGGCTGAAAGAGGCGCTGCTGATCTTCATTGGAGATGCCGATGCCGGTATCCCAGACGGTGAAGCAAACCTCCTTGCTCTCTGCGGCACCTGCCACTTGCAAGCCGATCGTGCCCCCTTCGGGGGTAAATTTGACTGCGTTGCCCAGCAGGTTGATCAGGATCTGCTTAAGGCGGCGCGGGTCTGCCTCGATGTTGTCCACACTGGTTGTTTTTTCGAACTGCACCTTCAACGACCTTCTGGAAGCAGATTCCCGAATGAACATCAGGCTGTTTTCACAAACATCCTGGATGGAAACGGCTTCCTTTTCCAGCGTTAGGCGGTCGGCCTCGATCTTGGCCATGTCGAGGATGTCGTTGATCAGGTTGAGCAAATGTTGACCGCTTTGATAGATGCTGTTGACGTAGTGTTTCTGGTTGTCGTTCAGCGGCCCGCGCAATTCGGTTTCCAGGACCTCAGACATGCCCAGGATGGCCGTCAGGGGGGTACGTAATTCATGGCTCATGTTGGCCAGGAATTCGTCCTTGGTGCGCAGGGCATGTTGCAGTTCGGCTGTTCTTTCATCCACCTTTTGCGCCAGGGACTGACGTTCTTCGCGCAATTCATTTTCGGTTTGTTTGCGAGCTTCAATCTCGGCTTTCAGGTCTTCCAGCAGATTCAGTGTGGCGGTCTGACTTTGTTCCAGGCGTGTTTGCACCTGCCGCAATTTTTGTTCGGCGATACGGTGTTCTTCCAGTTCCTTCGCCAGGGCAGCTGTGCGTTCGTTCACCAGGGTGCTGAGGCGTTGCTTTTCTTTTTGCTGCAATTTGTTCATGGCTTTGATCTTGGCCATGGCCTGGATCTGAACAGTTAACTCCACGTCATCAATGGGTTTGGTGAGGAAGCCTTCCGCCCCGGCTTCCAGCGCCTGCATGCGGCTTTGTTTGTCGGCCTTGAGTGCGGTCAGAAAGACCACCGGAATATGACGGGTTTCTTCTGCTCGTTTCAACTGGCGGCAGGTTTCATAGCCATCCAAGCGCGGCATGATGATGTCCAGCAGGATCACATCCGGGTCTGCGCTGCGCGCCAGTGCCAGTCCTTGCTGCCCGCTCAGTGCGCTCAATATCTGCGCATCAGGGAAAATGCTGCCTATCACAGCTTTGATGGCGGTCAGATTATCCTGATGGTCGTCAATTGCCAGTATGGTCAAGCGTTTATCTTCCATGCAGAATCTCCTGGATGGTTTTCAGCAAAGTTTCCGCATCAATGGGTTTGGCGATGTAGCCGTCAAAGCCCTGGGCCAGGATCTCCTCACGGTCACCTTTCATTGCCCGGGCGGTCATGGCGATGACGGGAATTTGCCGTATTTTTTCCGCGGAGCGAATTGCCTGGAGGGCTTTCAGGCTATTGATTTTGGGCAAGGAGAGATCCAGCAAGATCAGATCGGGCTGCTTTTCCCTGGCCATTGCAATGCCAGTTTCTCCATCCACTGCCTGAAGGAGCTGACAGGAATCCGCCAGCAATGCCGCCACCACAGTTTGATTATCGGTATGGTTTTCGATGACCAGAACAACCGGTTTTGGTGCAGGGTTGGGAGGGGTTAGCATTCTGGCGACGGCCTTGAGCAAATTCTGTCTGTTGATATCCCCTTTCTGGATCAATTGGTGGATATGGTTGCCTTGCAGGAAACTTAACTCTTCATGGGTCACATGTTTTGCCGTCAGGATCAAGACCGGCAGTTTGGCTGTGCGCGCCTGGCTGCGGATCAGGCGCAGCACTTCAAAGCCATCCACCTCTGGCATCATCAGATCCAGAATGACGGCGTCTGGCAGTTCCATCGCAATTTGTTCCAGCGCTTCACGGCCATTGTGTGCCACCCGGATATGGCAGCCTTGCTCGCTCAGGATGTCGCTCAGTTGAATGATGGCCGGCTCGCTGTCTTCAACCAGCAGGATGGTTTTGTTGAAACAATTCCCCATTTCCGGGATTGGTTCCGATATGCTTGCTGAGGTTTCACGGTCAAGAAATTCATCTTCGTTATCATCCCCAATATTCATCGGCAGGGTCAAGGTGAAGGTGGAGCCGGCGCCCAATGTGCTTTGCACATCGATCCTGCCTTGTAAAAGCTGGGTGTATTTTTTGGCGATGGCCAGGCCAAGTCCGCTGCCGTCAAACTGGCGTGAGGTGCTGTCGTCGGCCTGGCGGAATTCATCAAAGATATAGGGCAGTTGCTCGGCGCTGATGCCAATGCCCGTGTCGCGGATATCGATTTTCAGATGCTCATTGACTTGCCGGGCGGAGACTTCCACTTTGCCCTGGTTGGTGAACTTGACCGCGTTGCTGATCAGGTTTTGCAGGATGTGGCGGCATTTGTCTTCATCGCTTTGAATGTACAGGGATTGACCCTGCACCAGATTCAGCAGATCAATGCCCTTTTCCTGTGCCTGGGGTTCGATCGTGGTTGTAATTTCAGTGATGAGGTCGTTGATCGAAAACGAGGCAAGGCGTACTTCTTCCTTGCCGGCCTCGATGCGCGAGAGGTCCAGAATATCATTGATCAATTCCAGCAGCTGCCGGCCATTGCGTTCGATCACTTCAAGATAACTGTATTCTTCAGGAGCGACCGCATCCTTCAGCCGCCGTCCCAACACGCCCGACAGGGCGATCACCGAATTCAGGGGCGTGCGCAGTTCGTGGCTCATGTTGGAGAGGAAGACTGTTTTCAGGCGGTTGGCTTCATCCAGTTGTTTCTTCTGCACTTCCAGTTCAGTGTTCTGTTCAGATAATTCTTCGGTTTGTGCGGCCAGTTCTCTGGTTTGCGCTTCCAGCTCCCGGTTTTGGTCCTCCAGAATTTTTGAGAATTCACGCACTTTCTGGTAGGCCAGCACACCGTTCAGGCGGGCGGTCAGTACGCTCCAGACATCATGCACCAGTTGCAGCGCAGCCGGGGAATACCTCCTCAGACTGGAAAGGGAGACCAAAGCTGCTACTGTGTCTCCGGAAAGGATGGGGATGGTGATGATCTCGCGCGGCAGATAATCGCCGCTGACGGTGGAAAAGACACAGCGCGTGTCTTCGGGAATATCTGCAAGGTGCTGGATTTCACCACTGAGCAGGGCTTGCCCGAATTCTCCTTCGAATCCATCGGCGGAGAAAGCGGCGAGGGATTTTTTCTGCAAACCAATGGATTCAAACTGTTCAAACAGGTCTGTGCTTTGATTGCGTAAATACACCGCTCCCGTCTGCGAACCGGTATGCTCCAGCAGGGCTCGCAGCACAGTTGCGCAAAAAGCGTGCAGATCGTCCTGGCTCAACATTTGCTCCGCAATGCTCTGATGATTTCGGCGGTTTTGCAATTCGGCCTGAATATGTGCGGCCAGATCGTTAAAGGCAGCCGAGAGCAAGCCAAATTCATTGCCGGAGGTGTAGCGGCTGCGGGCACTGGTATCGCCGCTTCGAAATTGCCGTGCAGCGTGGGTCAATTCAAGCAAAGGTTCATTGATCCTTTTGCCGAGCGCAAGGCTGATCAGGATTGTCATCAGCAGAATGCCGCCCAACAGCACCCAAAGCCCCGCCAGCATGGATTGGTGGCTCTGGTATGACTGGAGGTGGAGTTCGTCCGCCTTGTTTTTGGCAAAATTGCTGATCCTTTTTATTGCCAGCAGGATAATTTCAACCTGTTCGCCGCATTGTCCTGTGCTGCGTGAACACTGGATGGCTTCGTCCAGGCGGCCTTCCCGCACCAGGCGGATGTTGTCCGCCCGGATCACCTCCCACTCGGCGAGGTAGCGCTGCAGGGCTTCCACGTCGCTTTTTGGACCCAGGTAGCGTTGATTAAGGATTTCGATCTGCTGATTGATCAGGGCCTGATTGGCCTCGATCAACCGCATTTGTGCCAGGATCTCTTCTTCGCTCGGCGCCAGGTAAATGTCTTTTATGCTGCGGTGCATACGCAGTACACCAGTCTCGATGTCGGCGATAGCCCTGCGTACCGTCAGGGGGTGGTCGTACAACTTGCTGGTGTTCTGCCACAGGGTTTCGGTGAAATACAAGGTCATACCGCCCAGCAGCATCACGAACAGCAGGATCGCTCCCAGACTTAACCATAACTGCCGTTTGACGCTTTGCTCTTTAATCTTCATGATCCACCTGAACCTTTATTTGACCTTTTGAAAAATGGCAGCCGGCCAGACCAGCGGCAGAAAACCATTGTTTTTCTCAACAATATTTTGTTCCACTTCGCCGCTGACCAGGTATGCAAAGGGCGATAAAGCACGCTGGAGCTTCTCCAGGATCGATAGCTGCATCTTCGACCGGTAATAGTATAAAAGGTTGCAACACAGGATCAGGTCAAAATCGCCATAGATACTGGAAGCTGGGCTGAAGGATTGGCTGTCCAGTAGATCATGTGCAGAAAAGTCAATGAAGCGTTTCAACCCTTCGTTTACTATACAGGTTTCTTTTTGCTCTGTAAAGTACCTGCGGTAATATTTCAGACGCACATTTTCCACCGCTGTCAGTGGATAGATGCCCGCACGTGCAGTTTCAAGGGCCTCACTGGAAACATCGGTGGCAAAGATGCGAAACGAGATGCGGCTTTCGCGGCTGGCGGTCAACTGGTCGAGGAGCATGGCGATGCTGTATGCCTCCTGTCCGCTGGCGCAGCCAGCCGACCAGACCCGGATTTCCTTTTGCTTGTTCTCTTTTTTTTCCCTGATCATTCTGGGAAGAACCATCTGCTCCAGGACCGCAAAGGTCAGCGGATTGCGGAAAAATTCGCTGTAGGTGATATTCAGCGAGCGAAAGAGAGTTTCGGCTTCGGCGGCATTCCGGGCCAGAAATTGACCATAGGCTTTGATGCTCGCATAACCGGCGGCCGCCATGCGCTTTTCAAAGGTTTTTTGCAGGAAAGATTTGGCATACACGCCAATATCCTTGCCATGCACCTGCTGCATGATATCGCGCACATCATTTATTTCGATGTTCATGGATTGATCCTGTATTTTTCCGGCTGGCCGGCAGCCTTGAGCAAAGCGTTGATCTCTTTCTTCAGTTCGATCATGCGCATTTCACGATCCACCGTCAGCAGGTTGAACCGCTCCAGCTCGTTCATCTTTTGATGCAGCTTTTCTTCTGCCTGTTTGCGTTTGTTGATATCGGTGATGAAGCCTTCAATGGTTTGATCTCCATCTGGCCCCTGGATGACCCGGCCGCGTTCCCACACCCAGTGTTCCTGGCCGGCGCGGTCGCGGATGCGGTATTCGATAATGAAAGGTTGTGAATTTTCTAAAGCAGCCTGAGTATCCTGCCAGATGCGTTCACGATCGTCTGGATGTACCAATTCCTGAAAGGTGATGCCGGTATTCTCGATCAACTCTTCCGGGTGGTAGCCAGTCAGCTCGAAGCAGCCCTGGGAAACGAAGAGCATGCTCCAGTCCTTGTCATTTTTGCAACGGTAGGCCATACCGGGCAGGTTGTCCATCAGGGTGGAAATTTCCCGCTCGCGTTCTTTCAGTGCATTTTCTGCCAGTTTGCGTTCCGTAACATCCTGAATGGTGATCACCACCAGATCAGGCTGGTTTGCATCGCCCAGGAATACCGGATTGGTGCTGATGTTTGCCCAGGAGAATGTTTGGTCATCCCGCACAATTTTAACCAGCACGTCCCGGCAGGGCTGGCCGGTGTTCAGGGTTTGCATGGAGGGGTGTTTTTCACCGGGCAACAGAGAGCCATCCTCTTGATAGGTTTCCCATTTACGGCTAGTGGAAGTCTGTCCCAGCGTTTCCTGTGCAGTCAGTCCAAAGAGGTGTTCTGCGGCCGCGTTCCAGGTGAGGATCTGACCAGACCTGGCTTGCAGGATGATGGCCTCATTGGCCGCCGCCACCACCGTGCGGTAACGTTCTTCACTGGCGTACAGTTCTGTTTCAGCTTTTTTGCGTTCCGAAAGGTCATACGAAACGCCGATGATGCCAATCATTTTTCCGGTATCATCAAACACGGGTGAATCAGTGACCGCCAGGTTGAGTTCCTTGCCATCCTTACGCTGGCAGGTGAATTCACCGCTCCAGCTTTGCCCGGCCATCAGTGCTTCCATAATCGCTTTGGCCTCCTCTTGAGACTGTTGAGCTGGTGTGACCTCCACGACATCCCTGCCGATGACCTCCTCCGCTTTCCAGCCGAAGAGCATTTCAGCAGCATGGTTCCAGTAGATAATTTTTCCTTGCAGGTCGGTCGCCATGGCTGCCTGGCCTACGGCATTCAGCATCTGCGTATGCAAGCGCAGGTTTTCTTCTGCCTGCCTGCGCTGGGTGATATCCTGGCCATAGATGGCCAACTGGTGAACGTGTCCGCTGTCATCCAGCACCGGGAAGATGGTGTTCTCAATCCAGCGGCTGGAACGCTGGTCGGTAAAGCGCACGACCTGTTTGCTTTCGATTGCTTTTTGCGCCTGCTTGCGCCGGTAATCTGCCACTTCCTTGGAAACATAGCCATACATATCCTTGCCGATCATTTCTTCCGGTGTGCTGCCCATGCGTTCGGCTGTGGTCTGGTTGATTGCGATCACTGTGCCGTCCAGGGACATGAGAAACAGCGAATCATGCACCGCGTTCAGCAGGCCGCGCAGGGTAACCTCACTTTCCTGAAGCACCTTCTCTGCCTGTTTATGGCTGGTAACATCGATGAATGTGCAGGCGAACTGGTGGTGGGCAGGGGAATAGGCGTTGATCTGGAAATAGCGGTCAATATCCTTTGCATACTCCTCAAAGGTGATGGACGTTCCAGTGAGGGCCACAGCTCCATAACGGTCGATCCAGAATTGTTCGATGTCTGGCAGGACTTGGCGAACGGTTCTACCCACAACTTCATCCGCCTTCAAGCCAGTCAGACGTTCGAAGGCAGGATTCACTGCCAGAAAACGATAATCCACGGGCTTGCCCGTATCATCCAGGATGATCTCATGCAAGGCAAACCCCGCCTGCATTTCGCGAAAGAGCAGTTGATAACTGGTTTCCATGACTAACCTCCAATGGGCCAGGGCATTCCCGGGTGATTGTGCAATTGCAGGATTATTTTAACCATCAATTTCATCATTTTTGAGAAACGAATCAACCAGTTTGGTCAAGTGGACAGGATCGACCGGTTTGTTCAGGTAAGCGCGGGCGCCTGCTATAGCAGCCCGCTGCTCGTCGCCGGGCAGCGATATGCTGCTGATGATCAGCACCGGCGGGCTGCATGGAGAGAACCAGGTGTGCAGTTTTTCCAGGATCGTCCAGCCTTCATTCTTGCAGGTTTGCAGATGCAGAATGACCAGGTCCGGGTAGCCATTGCGGTCCAGGTCAGCCGCCTCTTCGCCGCATTTGGCGGCGTACACTGTCAATCCGCTGGCTTTCAGGGCCTGACTGATGTGCTGGACGCAGGTGGGATGATCTTCGATCAACAGCACCGTCCCACTGAGAGGGGGTGGTGCGGGCGGTAGGATATCCAGGATTTGGGACAGCGGCAGGGCCACGCACATGCGTGTGCCCTCACCGGGAAGGCCGGTGCTCTCCAGGGCAATGCTGCCGCCGTGCATCTGGATCAGGCGGGCGGCCAAGCTGAGACCCAAACCAGCCCCTTCAAACTTGCGCGCCAAACTGGCATCCAGTTGCACAAATGGCTGGAAAAGCAGTTTGGCTTGATCGGGAGGAATGCCAATGCCCGTATCCCAGACGGTGAAGCGCACCACCCCGGATTGCGGTTGGTAGTCAACCTCCAACCCGATCCGGCCGCCGTCATCGGTGAATTTCACCGCGTTGTTCAATAAAATGAAAAGCACCTGTCGCAGGCGCAGTGCATCCACCTGCATGACTGCCTGTTGCTGGTCAAAATCATACAGGATTTCCAGGTTCTTTTGTTGGGCAGCTGCGCGAATGCGCGAGATGCTGGATTCACAGGCTTCATGAATGTGAATGGTCTCGATGTACAGCTCCATTTTTTCCGATTCAATCCTGGCCAGATCCAGAATATCATTGACCAGTACCAGCAGCTGCTGCCCCGAATCTGTGATGGTGCGGGTGTATTTCTTCTGGATCTCATTCAAGGGGCCGCGCACCTCGCTGTCCAGCAGCTCGGACAGGCCGAGGATGGCGGTCAGGGGCGTGCGCAGTTCGTGGCTCATGTTGGCCAGGAATTCATCCTTGGCCTGCAATGCCCGCTGCATTTCCAGATTGGCCGCGCGCAGTTCAAGGGTGCGTTCATTGATCCGCTTTTCCAGTTCAATGGCGTGGGTTTGTACCGCTCCGTAGCGTTGGGCATTTTCAAGCGTATTGGCCAGCAGGGTGCCAAAGGTTTGCAGTGTGCGGGCATGCATTTCATTAAAGGTGTTGGGTTGCGAACTGTCGAGATTCAACAAACCAAGCACCTCACCGCGTATCTTTATGGGTACGCTGATGTATGAGCGTACCCAGTTGGTGGTTGGGGTGATGATCCAATCCTCTGCCAAACGCGTGTCCGCGATCAGGTTACGTTCGCCTCTTTCTAATTTCGCAATGATATTTTCAAACATTTCTCTCGGAAATTGTGTTCTGGAGATCATGTCCGCAATTTCCGCATCCTCGTAGCCAAATTTATAGACGACTCTGGCCGTATCTCCTTCCGGCATGATGATATTGACGCCATCACAGGGGATGACGCTCAGCGCCTGCGAGAGCACGCGTTGGATGACTTCCTCCAGTTCCAGTGAACCGCCGATGACGGCGGCTGCCTTGACCAGGGCTTCCGCCTGGTCGCGTTCCTGGCGCAGGGCTTCTTCGGTTTGATTCTGGTTGGTGATGTCCAGACCGACGACGATAGTACCCAGAGAGGTGTCATTGGTGTCCTTGAGTGTGTCGATATTCCAGGAGAGCAGGCGCATTTCCCCGCTCTTGGTCTGGATGGACATTTCAACATTCTCCAGTCGGGCATGATCTTTCATCCCGAGCTGCATCTCTCTCCGAAAATGATCCTTCTCCGGCTGCCCGGTGTGCAGCAAAGGCCAGATGAGTTCCTTGTCAAGAACTTCTTCACTGCTATATCCGCTGATTTCCTCGGCGCCCTTGCTCCAGGCGGTGATCCTGCCGGCAGCATCGCTCAGGCTGAGCCAGACGCCGGTGTTCTTCAGAAAGGCCTGTTGGGTGGCGTGCATTTGCCGGCTTTTTTGTAAAGCCCGATCACGTTCGACCAGGGCTGCCGCAGAGAGCAAACCGGTAACGGCAATCACACTTTGATATCCCTGCAGAAAAAGGGTGCTGAAGTGCGGCTGGCTGGCAGCGAAGAGGTGAACGCCTTGCAGGTCAAACAGGGTGGAGATAAGCGCCACCGTCAGGGTGGCGCTGACCGCACCATGCAGGCCAAAGAGCGACGCAGTCAGAATGACCAGCGGAATGATGACCAGTCCCAGGTGCAGGTGATCGCTGGAGGGCAGGATGATCTCCGCACTGAATGTCGCCCAGGTGATCAGACCGAGGACGGTTAGATTGACCGCCAACCTGCTGATCCGGACAATATCCCAATCGGGCAGGTTGGAGCGATCTGCCCATACCAGAACAAAGGGCGTTAGGACGAGAAAACCAGCGATGGTGCTGATCCATAGACTGGCGTACAGCGGCAGGAACTGGCTCCACAGATTGAGCGAAAGGGAGATGCTGGCGGCGCGCAGACCAGACATGAGGGCCGAGATGAGAAAAACCACCAGGATGGTATAAATCAGGACACTGCGCATATTCTGAAAGGGGTTTGAACTCTTGATCCAGCGCCGGACAGCCAGAGCGCTGAGCGTTACCCCCAGGCCGTGTGCAGCCGCAGCCAGCAGCGCGCCAGGTAAACTGAAACCCTTGAAGACTGCCGCTCCCAGGGCAGCCAGGCTGATCCCCGGCCAGAGATAGGGGCCGATGAGGATGCTGGCTGCGATTTCCAGGCCGCTCACCGGGCAGATCAGCAGCCTATTGGAAAGGCTGTTTTGCGACAGATTGGAAGATGCCGGGGAAGTGAGCACTGCCAGGGCAAAATACACCGCGGCGGCGATGGTATTGATCAACACCTTTCTTTTCAAATCCCTGTTCTTCAGCACGATCTGCTCCTGTAACTGGCTCGTCCGGGGTGGCTGTAGAATTGGCACGCAGCTGCAATGTCTGACGGGTCTTGTGTATTATGGGATGATTTCATCCCCGAAGGGGATCAAGGCCCAGATGTAATCTATTGTTCTCCTCTGGCGGAATGCGCCGGATGGTGTGGCTGACGATCTGGCCTTGTTGATAAACAAAATGGTATTCCAGGGGTGGCGCACCATTCATGAAGTGTGGGGCACTGTGGTGCAAATTGGAGACCACCTGCGATGACTTGAAGAGGAACTTGCGCGGGTGCCACGCCAGGCGGCCTTCGGTGCAGGCCGCGGCAGTTCCATCCGGGGCAGGGGCGGTGAACAATGCCAGACCGCCATTTGCGATCTCAAATCCGCTCCAGGTCAACAAACCGGCAAAGTGCGCAGTTGGCAGGTGAAAGCCGGTTTCTTCCTGTACTTCGCGCAGACAGGATTGCAGGGGCGTTTCACCGGCCTCGATGTGCCCGCCCACGCCGTTCCACAAACCGGCATTGGGCGGCCGCTTGCGGTGCAGCAACAATACCTCCTGGCCGCGGGTCAGAAAACACAGGGTAAACCCAATCTCAATCACGCTTTTCCTCTTTTGATCCTTGCAGCAGGTCTGCCATTAACTCCAGCAGTTCTTTGAAATGTACCGGTTTGACCAGATAACCGTTGGCGCCCGCCTCCAGGCAGCGTTCCCGGTCGCCGGGCATGGCCAGAGCGGTCAGGGCGATGATCGGGACGGAGGCCGGGCTTGCTTCCTGACGGATGCGGCGGATGGCTTGCAGTCCGTCCATCTCTGGCATCTGGATGTCCATCAGGATCAGGTCCGGTTTGAGTTCCAGTGTT
>JAGVAB010000088.1 GCA_020060485.1 Anaerolineales bacterium | reverse complement strand
TGGCGGCGCGTTAGCCCTCTGGCCGCCTAGCGGTCTGATTATCTTCCCCCTGTCGCTGATTGTCTACTTTGTCATCGGTTATGCTTCATTGACCACCATGAGCATCGCTTTGCTGGCAACCATTGTCTTTCTGGTGCGCGTGCTGGTGAATGCCCCCGGCGCTGAATGGGCCTATGTGGTCTACGGTCTGGCTGCGGAATTCATCCTCATTTGGGCGCTGAAGCCCAACATTCAGCGCCTGCGGGAAGGCACGGAACGGGTGGTTGGCCTGCGTGCCGCCCGCCAGAAAAAACAACAAACTCCCCCCTCTGATCCAGAGTAGAGAGTTCGCCCGGGTGCCTAACTTCATCCTGTAAAATCAGCCTTACACTTCTTTTTCTTTGGATAATTTTACATACAGAAACCGCAAATTGCGCTGGTGCAGTTCTTCTGCCAGACCTTCAAGGTAAACGCGGCTCTTGCCGCAGGATTGCACATCCATACTCTGCAGCACTTCCAGCGGATTGCGCCGGCGAGTGGCGCCTTTGGCTGCCTTGTAGATCTCGCGCATATAGCTGAGATTCTCCTCAACCGTGCCTTCAATCTCGCCGCGGAGAATAATATCGCCATGCCCCTGAACGATATTTTCCAGGCCCATCTCTCCAATCAGGCGAATGGTGGCTTCCATTTGTTCATAATCCCCATCAACAATATAGGGAATGGGCATGAACGCATCCCCGGCAAACAAGACTCTGTCCTCTTCGATCAACACGGATATTCCATCCGGGCTGTTACCGGGCGTCGGGATAAGTGACAGGCGTTTCTTGCCCACCGTCAAGGAAAGCAGCCCCATGTCAAAGGTGAGGTGCGGCAGCACCACTTTGACTTGTTTAAAAGCCGGGTTCTGACGGCGTGTCTCTTCAAGAGCAGGAATGCCGCGTTCGGCCATTAATTTGCGGCACAGGGAAGAAGCCACCACCGTTGCTCCCGGGAAAAAACAATTCCCCCAGGTGTGATCAGCGTGATAATGGGTGTTAATCACATAACGCACCGGGACCTTTAATTCATCCTCTATGAAACTGCGCATGCTTAAAGTTTCTTCCGGAATGGCCAGGGTATCGATGACCACCGCCCACTCTGTGCCAACCACAACGCCCGCCGTTACCTGGGCGTAGATCTCACTTTGAAACCAATACACGTTCTCCGAAACGCGCTCTCGCTGCATGTAAACCTTCCTGACTTGACAAAGATAGGCAGGTTTTCAATTCGAATACAGATCCATATAAAGTTCATAAGGACTGGGCGGTCGAGCTATTCCGCGTAAAACCACCTCAATGATCGAATTGAAAACGATTGACCTCTAAAAATGTAGAATAGCACAAAAGAAATAAAAAGTCAAAAAATCGCTTTGCGATTCTTTAAGATTCGGCCTTATTCCTCTGAAAACCGGGCCATAACCCGGTACAGGCGCTCCAGACCATCCTCCAGGTACTCCGCCGGTAAACCATAACTGATGCGCAGGTGATGCTCCAGTCCAAAATGTGCCCCAGGCACCACATACGCGCCTTCCTGGCGGATCAATTCCTCCACCAAACCCACAGAGCCAGCCTGCAAATGGTAGCGCACAAAAGCAATGGCGGCAGCCTGCGGCGGAACATACGTAAAAAGGCCTTCGTGCCTGGCGCACCAGGCTTCAAAATTGGCATAGCCCCTGCGGATGTATTCCCGCGTGCGTGCCAGAATGCGCGGCCGCACTTCCGGCGCAAGAGCATAGGCAGCCAGTTTATTACCCAGCATGGTGTTGCCAATGGTGATGTAATCCTGGCGCGCCCACATGGCTTCGGCCACTTCCGCGCTGGTCACCGACCAGCCAATGCGCAAACCCGGCAAACCATAGGCCTTGGACATGCTGCCATGCGCCAGCACTTTGCCATATCGTCCCCAAAAGGATGGCGTTTCCTGTTCGCTTTCCCGCTCGGCTCCCACATAGACCTCGTCCGCCAGCAGCCAGGCCCCAGATCTTTCAGCTGCGGCCACCACCGCGTCCACCTCTTCGGCAGACATGATGTGTCCGGTGGGGTTGTTGGGATTGCAAACTGCGATCAGTTTGGTGTGGTCGCTGACTGCCCGCTGCAATTCGTCCACATCCAGCCGCCAGCCGGTTTCTTCGCGCAACGAAAATGTATTGACTTTCAATTGCAGGTTTTTGGCAATACCCCAGATCTGCATGTAGTTCGGCAGCAAGATGGCGATCTCATCACCAGGCGCCAGAAGGGTTACCAATGCGGTGAAATTGGCCTGGGCGCAGCCAGTGGTTACCAGCACATTGTCTTCCGTTGCTCCAGGGTACAAGGCAGCGATCCGTTGGCGCAGCTCAGACGTGCCATTGGTTTGCGGATAGTTCAATTCCAGATCCAGAATATTTTCCAGCATGGTCTGGTCGTCCACCAATTCCCGCAAGGTCATGGGATGCACCCCGCTTTCCGACAAATTGACCTCAACCTGGTTCTCCCAGATTGACATGATCCGTTCCAGTTCAAAAGGTATGAATCCCTGAACCATAATGCAGCCTCCCATCCATCCTCTCTAATTTCCCAATAGCGTGCCCATTTGCCGGGCCAATGCCTTTTGATACGCCAGCAAAGCGATGGCTGTATCCTGCACCCCAACGCCGGTCAAATCACAAATCGTGATCTCGTCCTCCCGCTGGCGGCCGGCCTTTTTACCCAGGGTCAATTCGCCCAATTCGGTGATGTCAGCATCTTTAGCCAGCACTCCGGCTTTCAAGGCATGCTGCAATTCACCAAGCCTGAAACATTGTGCCTTCAGGTCGCAACAAATGCGATCCGCTCTGGCGAATACGTCTGCATGGCACTCCTGCTTGTTTTCCGAGTCTGAACCCATGCAGGTGATATGCAATCCGGGATGCAGCCACTCCGCCTGCAGGTAAGGTGCTTGGGCCGGGGTGGACGTAACCACCACCTGACTTTGCCGCACCACCATCTCGGCAGAGACCGCCACCTCTACCGGCACCTGCAATTCATCACTCATCTCGGCCGCATAGCGGGCGGCATCCGCCGCATCCAGGCTGTACACCAGCACCCGCCGGAAATCGCGCACCAGTTTCAGGGCGCGCATTTGGTAACGGGCTTGCATGCCGGCTCCGATCACCCCGGCGGTCTCCACCTGCTTGCCAGCCAAATGTCGGGCAGCGATTGCCCCGGCCAGGCCAGTGCGAACGTCGGTCAAATATCCATTATCCAGCAAAAAGGCTTCGGCAAAACCGGTCACCGCGCTCATCACCACCATCATGCCGCTGCCGGTTGGCAGCCCCAATTGATGATTGCCGAAAAAGCCGGAGGCGATCTTGATGGCAAAGTGATCCAGCCCAAGCAAATAGGCCGTCTTGACATCCACCTCGCCATGATGCAAAGGGATATCGATACGCAATACAGGAGGCACCACCGCCTCGCCAGCAGCAAGTTTACGAAAAGCCGCGGCTACGGCCTCCAGCGCTTCCATGTCCAGAGACACGCACTGCCGAATCTCCGGCTCGATCAAAATCCTGACCTTCATCATCACCACCTTTTGCCCAACAGCGCTTAACCCAAACTGTGTTCGCAGGCGATACGCAGCAGCAGGGGAAGGTTTACATTACTGCCACTGGAGCAGCTTACCACCCCTCTATCCCGTTCCTCCTGGCTGACCGCCAGAGGATTGCCGGCCTGGTAAATATCCCGCATGGTTAATTCCTGCCACTGCAAATACATGGTCCACTCCACCTTCAAATAAAAACCGGACACAGGAATCTGGCAATGATCTGTGCCGGCTGGATTTCGAACCACCTGTCCCGGGTCGGTGTCAGGTTCGCTGGCTGCCTAGTTTCATTCCCGGAATCGCCGTTTTAGCCTCAAGATATTCCATCAACCAGTTCAGGATAAAGGTCAGCGCCAGATACACCACTGCGGCCGCCAGATACGCACCGATCGGGTCATACGTCCTGGTCGCCACAAATTTGGCTTCCGTCATCAGGTCTGGCACAGCGATCAGGAAAGCAATCGCCGAAGTTTTCAGCAAGGAAATAGGTTCGTTCGACCAGGCCGGGATGACCAGACGCAGAGCCTGCGGCAGAATGATATGGCGGACAGCCTGCAAACGAGTCATGCCAATGGCACGCGCCGCCCTCATCTGTCCACTGCCAATAGCCTGAATGGCCCCGCGAAAATATTCGGCCTGATACGCCCCGCTGTTCAGACCCAGTGCCAGATAAGCAGCCGTCATGCGGGTAAGGGTCAAGCCCAGATCCGGTAAACCAAAATAGATGATAAACAATTGCACCAGGGCTGGCGTGCCGCGAAACAGTTCCACATAGGCCGTGGCGATTCCGCCAATCCACTTGCCGCCATACACCCTTGCCACCGCCACCGGCAAGCCGATCAAAATCCCCAGACCCAGACCAATCGCCGTTAATTCAAGGGTGATTAAAGTTCCTTGCAGCAAGCCCGGCAAATATTTGACAAAAAACTGAAGCCACTGGATCATGATTCATCCTCGGTGCATTCCATTTCCTCTTCAACATCTTGTTCATGCTTGCCATACAGCTCGGTGATCTTCCACAGAAATTCACGGGTACGCTCAAATTTCGGCCGGTAGAACATCTCTTCCGGCGGGCCGTCTTCCACCACAACCCCTTTTTCCATGAACACGATCCGGTCTGCCACTTCACGGGCAAAGCCCATCTCATGGGTGACAACTACCATGGTCATGCCTTCATGAGCCAGTTTTTCCATCACTTCCAGCACCTCACCGATCAACTCGGGGTCGAGGGCCGAGGTCGGCTCGTCAAACAACATGATGCGCGGGTCCATGGCCAGGGCGCGGGCAATGGCCACACGCTGCTTCTGCCCACCGGAAAGCTGACCAGGGTAGTGACCAGCCCGATCCACCAGACCCACTCGTTCCAATTCCCACATGGCTTTTTCGCGGGCCTTGTCCTTGGACATTCCCAACACCTTGACCGGCCCGATCATTACATTATCCAGGGCAGACAGATGATTGAACAACAAAAAATCCTGGAAAACCATGCCAATATGCTGGCGTACATGATCCTCATTCACCCCGTGAGCAGTGATCTCCTGGTCATCCAGCCAGATGCGACCGCTATTGATGGGAGTCAATAAATTGATGCAGCGCAGCAAAGTGCTCTTGCCCGTCCCCGAAGGGCCGATGAGCACAATCGTATCGCCCTCATTCACCTCCAGCGAGATATCTCGCAATACCTCACAGCCGCCATAAATTTTGGAAAGATTTTGGATGCGCAGGATCGTATTTTTCACTGTGTTTTCCTCACAATCGACTATGGATGTACAAGAACAAGTCCGTTAAAAAGCCGGGATGCGCGTCTTGCGTTCCAGCACTGCCAGAGCTCGCGAGCTTATAAAAACCAGCCCAAAATAAATGAGAGCCGCTATCGAAAATGCCACCAGCGGCTCGTATGTTCGTGCGCCTACAAACTGCGCCCGGCGCAGCACCTCAGCCACTCCCAGAGCATACACCAGCGAGGAATCCTTTAACACGGTCGCTGCCTCATTTGACCATGGCGGGATTGCCAGGCGCAAGGCCTGCGGTAGAATGATGTTGCGAATACTTTGTACGCGGCTCATGCCGATCGCCCGGGCTGCCATCTCCTGTCCCTCACCCACCGAAAGCACTGCCCCGCGAAAGATCTCCATCTGATAAGCACTGCTGATGAGACCCAGCGAGATGGAGCCAGCCCAGAATGGGGACAGATTGATCGAACCGGCGATAATGAAATACAAAATAAAAAGCAGAACGATTGGCGGCAAGCCGCGCACCACAGTGCTGTAAACAATTGCAAGCCGTGAAAAAACCTTGCCTCCATAAATACGCACCAGAGAAAAGAGGACTCCCAGGATCAGTCCCATGGGCAGTGCCACCAGGGTCACAGCCACGGTCACCCCAACCCCTTTCATGATATAGACAACAATATCAACAAATGCCATAAGTGCCTTCCTGTACTTAATGTCCTCTCCAGAGCGTTGTGTTATTGCCAAACCCCTGACCCCCTCCTGCGATCAACACTCCGGTGAATTGTGCGTTTTTTTACAGACCTCGGGCAACAATTCCATTATAGTGAATTGTCGCCGGAAAAGGAAGTTACCATGCTCATCTGTTTTTGGTTAACAAGAGCATTGGCTTGCGGGTATGGCATTCTCAAGAAAGCTTGACAAAAGAGATTTTCGAAAGCAGTGGAATACATTCAGTCCAAATCAGTTGCAAAATACCGGTGATGATTTACCCCTTCCCGCAAAAGAATGAAGATCACACGTCAAGCACCTCGCGGGGAGGGGAGTTTGAGGGGTGGGGTGCAGAAAACCTGGCGATATACGCAAACCAGGGCTTATTTGGCCTGTAATTTGGCGTCATCATTAAGATA
>JAGVAB010000133.1 GCA_020060485.1 Anaerolineales bacterium | reverse complement strand
TGAAGTCTGATTTACAAATGCCATCCGTGCCGGGGGAGAAATGGCGGCAGAGGGCAGCCCATTATCATCAGCATTTTGCATCTACTTTGGTCTGGATGATCTTGACCGTTTTGGAAAATCGTAGATGTCAAGCTTTCTTGAGAATGCCATGGGAAATTGATGAGTTGTTCGTTTCTTGACAGGCCCAAAGGCAACAGGCCAAAGCTTTTTCGATTGTATAATACTTGAAATATCTGAGCCGATTTTTCGGGTAAAGGAGTTTGTGGTGCAAGAGATCAAGAAGATCGCAATTTTGGGAGCTGGGGCGCTGGGTGCGACCTACGCGGCCCAATTTTATGACACTGACCCGGATTCGGTGATCCTGATCGCCGATGGTGAACGCTATCAGCGTCTCAGGCAAGCCGGATTCAACCTCAATGGCAGGCAGTATACCCTTCCTGTTCTACGCCCGGGTGAGGCGGAAGCCCCTGTGGATTTGATCATCGTGGGTCTGAAGCACCATCACCTTGATCAAGCCCTGCCAGACCTGCGCGGATTTGTGGGCGAACATACCACCATCCTCTCTGTGATGAATGGTCTGGATAGTGAGGACATGATCGGGGCGGTGTATGGCATGGACAAACTGTTGTATGCCATCGCAGTGGGCATTGATGCGGTGCGCGAGGGCAATGCGGTTGTGGTCAACAACCCGGGCAGGATCATCTTTGGCGAAGCGGAGAATACTTCCATTAGCCCGCGGGTGTCGCAGGTGCGGCAAGCACTGGACCGGGCTGGCATTTTACACGAGACACCGGTAGATATGCTGCGCATCCTGTGGTGGAAGTTCATGGTCAATGTGGGTGTCAACCAGGCTTCGGCAGTGATGCGCGCCCCGTATGGGGCTTTTCAGTTCTCGGTGGATGCCCAGGCGTTGATGGAGTCCTTGATGCGTGAGGTGCTGGCTCTGGCTGGACAGGCGGGGATTAACCTGGTGGAGCAGGATATTGCCGATTGGTATGCGGTGTTGAACACACTCTCACCAGTGGGCAAAACCTCCATGCTGCAGGATATCGAAGCCAGGCGTAAAACGGAAGTGGGGATTTTTGCCGGGAAAGTGGTGGCGCTGGGGCAGCGCTATGGCGTTCCCGTGCCGGTGAACGAGACGGTGATGCGTATCATCCGCGTACTGGAACGGGCAGAAGGCTGAGTAAAACCAGCAGCTCACTGAGCTTGTCAAAGTGAGCTGCTGGTTGGCACAAATTTGGGAGAGTCCCTCGTTACCTTACCTTTCGGATATGATGTCGATGGGCTCTGGCTACGGCATTCTGTTCAGTCATGCAGCACAGGCGGAATGTCGGTCAGCCGGCGGGCCAGGGTCTTAACTTCTTGCAGCCACTGGCTTCGGGTGGCTTCGCTTACCTCGCCTACCTTGCCAAAATTCAGCCAGCGTGCATTGTGGATGCCGCAGAAGCGCAGTGTACCTTTGAGGAAGGTGGACTTGAGGGCATTGTGATATACGAAACTGTAGTAGCTGCTGGACACTCCCGAAGTAGTGATGACGGTTGCGCCCTGGATATGGGTCAGTTTGCCGATGGGAGTGGGTTTGGCATCGATGAAGGCCCAATTGTGCAGCAGCACTTTGTCCAGAAAGCCCTTCAATGCCGCAGGCATGACCTGCCACCAGATGGGGAAGATGAACACCAAATGGTCGGCAAGCATGATGCGCTGCTGGTATTTGCCTACTTTGGGGTCCAGGTATTTACCCGTTCCATACAGGGCCAGTTCTTCGGCTGACATAAGCGGGTTGAAGCCGTCCTTGTTCAGATCGAGTAGATCGATCTCGTGATGGTTTTCCTGAAGGCCATCAGTCAGAGCTTGCAGGATGGCATGATTGAAGCTTTTTTCCCAGGGGTGATCGATAATGATCATTACGCGCATGATTGCTTTTCTCCTTTGTACTGCACGCGGCTGATATAAAAATGAATTGCCAGGTACAGCGCCTGTTGATGATGTTCAATTGTACATGATTCCGTGGATAAGGGAGAATCTAAATGCAGGTGTAAAAAATGCCGTCCTGCTGTGAAGCAGGACGGCAGCAATACCCCTGAAGTTCTGTTAATCGCGGCGCCGGGGAGAGGACAGGCTTGCCCCAAGCAGGAAGAATCCGACGATGATTAACGGCACACCGACGAGCGCTCCCACCAGGGTCAGGCTGACAATGATACCCACCACAATCAACACCATGCCGATCAGGGCGGCAACAAAGCGCCCGACCAGCTCGATGATGAAAAACACCAGGTGGAAAATAGCCTTAATGGGCCAAAGTATGATATCCAGTAACCATTTCATGGATAGACCTCCTTTTCTTGTCTCATTATAGTATACGCAAAAGACGGCCCAAAGTTGCAGGATTCAAATCGAACGCCTTCGCAGATGTCCCGGAGCATCCATTGGGTTTCATTGGCGAACCTGCGGTCAAAAAAACTCCCGCCCGTTTTTTGGAACGGGCGGGAAAACATGCGGGCAGTTCATTTGCGAAGAGGCTATTTCACTTCGATCTTAACATAAATGGTCTGGTTGTCGGCAACGCCGAAAAGCTCGCCATTGGCATTCATCAGCATCCAGTGGGCAATATATTCCCCGGGCTGCTGGGGGGCTTTTAATTCTACAAAGATGTTGACTGTATCCCCGGGCGCCACCTGGATGGGAATGTTGGTTCTGGCTGGGGCTTGCAGATCATCGCCGTGGCTGAAGACCAGTTTGTAATCTGCTGTCCAGGTGGATGTGCCATTGTTGCGCAGCCGCCAGGTCTTGTTAAATGATTCGCCTGGTTTGAGGACAGTGCCATCGGGAACGGTGATATCCGCCATAAATTCGGCGCTGTCCTGCAGGGGCTGGACTGCCGCCAGGTCGCCTGCCTGTGCATCTTCGAAGGTTTTCCAGTCGAAAGTGATGCCGTTGGCAGCGTCCATATCGCGTAATAGGATGAAACCGGTGCGGCCTTCAAGTGTTCTGAAACACAGATACAGGCCGAGGGGATTGATCAACCCGACTTCACTGGTCAGAGAGATTGTATCCCGGCATTGTTCAAAGGATGGTTCGGTTTCATGGACAAAATTGATATCAAAAGCAGCAGGTTTTACAGGCAGCAGGGCTATTTGCAAGCCGGCTCCACTGGGGTCGGGTTCCGTGCTGAAATCGCAGGATGCGTCCGTTTCGCTGGTTTGCCGGCCCGCATCCAGGTCAAAACATTTTTGGTAAGCCAGGAAGAAACCCGTGCCGCTGGAATGCAGATTGGGTGGAACTTCGGTCGGTTCGAGGGTGATGGCGGCGCTTTGCGCTTCCAGGGTTTGGACGGTTTGGGTTTCATTCGATGCGGCCAGGGTTGGCTGTGTGGCAGGGTCGGCAGAGGGTCGGGCCAGGGCACAGCCGCTCAGCATGGCGGCGGTCAGCAGGATCAATATACCGGTATGGATCTTCATTTTCATCAGTTCACTCCAAAGATTGTTATTTTCTAACCCTTATTGTAGCCGATGATGGCGAAAACGGGATGAGGTCAATTCATGGGTCCGGCGGGCGGCATACAGGGATTGGTTGAAACACCAGATTGAAAAGGACATCGGTTCATGCGGCAAACCCAGCCGACAAACCGATGCCTTGTTTGTGGTATCGAGAATCAGATAAAGAACCCGGCGCCAATCAATGGCGTATGACCATCCTCAAGCCCGGGAACTTGAGGATGGTTTTGTTTGTCATGCTGCCAGGAACAGGTTTACGGGATGAACAAAACCTGTCCGGGGTAGATGAGGGTTGAGTAGAGCCCGTTGGCAGCCATGATCGCCGGCCATTGCACATTGTAGATCAGGCCAATGCGGAACAGATTCTGCCCGGCCACCACCGTGTGGTGGGTATTGCCCGGGGTGAAGGTAGGCGAAACCGCGGTGGGGCTGACGCCGCCGCTGCCGGGGATCTGCAGCACCTGGCCGACATAGATCAGGGTCGATGACAGGTTGTTGTGTGACTGAATGGTGGGCCACGGGATGCCAAACTTCAAACCAATGCGGTAGAGGTTATCCCCAGCCTGGACAACGTAGGTTGTGCCTGTGCCCGGGATGGGGGTCGTGCCTGGGGCGACAGTGGGTACAACCACCCCGCCGCTCTGCACAGTTACCGCTGCATTGCTGGTTCCACCGGCAGCCAGTACCGACAGGCCTTCCATCAGCACGTCACTCGCCAGGGGCTGCACAAACTGGAACTGTACGGCCGTGCTGGGAGCGGCTGCTTTGGCTTTGAACTGGATCTGCAACATGCTGAAGGTGCCGGTTGCTGAACCGCCAAGTTTCCCGGCGGCGTAGCTGATCGTGCCGGCAGTGTTGTCATAAGTGTTTTGCACAATGCCGTCCAGCTCGCCCACCTGGGTGAGGGACACTACTTCCAGATAGGCCGGGTCAAACTTCAGGCTCACCTGAACCGTATTCACCTGCTGTGTGCCGGCATTGACCTGAACCGAAAGGTTGAAATTCTGGCCAACATTCACAGTGGTGGTTGCCGGGGTGAGGGCCATGGTGGCTGTTCCTGCTGAGAGAGGAATGGCCAGGCCTTCTTCGGCTGACTGGGGTGCAGCAGACTGCACCTCCATTGCGCTCGCTTCCGGCTGCGCAACCTCAACCTCCGCAGGCGAGGTGCTTTTCAGCGCACAGGCTGACAGCAGCAAGACAAGAACGAGCATGAGTGAAAGGGTTTTTTTCATGATTCTCCTCCTTTTCCATAATTTGGAGCTAATAATGAGAAATCAACTGCAGATACACATCGATCTCCGTTGAAATCTGCACGTTCATCAAACCCCTGGCTGCCTTCACAGGTGCCAAAGGCTGCACTTAGGATGGAAAAATCCACCGCAGTGACATAATCATCGGTGTTGCTATCTCCTGCAAGTAAAGTGCCAACTTGCAGTGAATTGGGCCCATTTTGCAGGGAAATATTGCGCATCAGGCGGGAAAGCGTGGTTTTTCCCTTGACGCGGATGTCATACGTGCCCGGTGCAGCCTGGATGGTGAAATTGCCGCTCTGGTTGGTGGTAGTGGTAAAGCTGGTGCCGCCCTCGGTTTGACCGGGAACGGTCAGGGTAATGGTCAGTTCTGTGACCCACGCCGGGGCAGGAGCTGCTGGCCGGGCTGGCAGGGTGACGCTGCCATTCAGTACGGCGGTGTTGGCGGCTCCCCCGCTGCTGGAGACACTGAGCAGGTTGCTGCGATCGGAGGTGATGCTGCCGCGGTAAGCTTCAATGGTGTAATTGTGCGTTACGCCTGCCTGGGGGCTGGCGTCGGTGTAGCTGGTGGTGTTGGCTGTCAGGGTGGCCAGCAGGGTGTCATCCCGATACAGACGGAAGCCTTCTTCAGCCTGTGAGGCATCCTGCCAGACCAGATTGATGCGGCCCGGTTCAGAGGGAGCGTGGGACAGGCCGACCGGGGCCGCAGGTTTGATGGTCAGGCTGCGGGCGCTGCTCCAGGCGCTTTCCTGACCGGCGGTGCGCGATTTGACCCTCCAGTTATAGACGTAACCGGCAGGCAGGTTAAGGCTGGCGTTCTGACTGTTTTGCCAGCCAAAAGTGATGGCGCCCTGTGCCCCGCCGCTGATCTCGCCGAAGTATTCATCGGCTTCTCCGCTCCAGGCGAAGATGATGGCTTGACCTTCATTGAAGACTTGCTGATTTTGCGGGCTGGTCAATTGCGGTGCGCTTTCTGCAAAGGCCAACACGCTATGCACATATCTTTCAATGAAACATTCGCCATAGCCGATCTTGAAATAGCCCTGGTCCTGAAAACCGCTGCCCCAACTGTTGCGGCCGATCCAGTATCCACCAGCGTCATTGTAGCCAACCAGCACGACGGCATGATTGGCGTTGTTGTCATTGGTACAGCGATAGATGTCGCCATCCCAATGGCCGCCGAACTGGGCTGCGCCCAGCCCGTAAGCTGCTGCCAACGGGCCTCTGCGAATCAGATATTGTTTGATGATGGCTGGGTCGGCGGAAACGCGTTCGATGGAATGGATCTTCACGAGTCGGTTGGACCAGTCTCCGCAACGATGGGCGCAAGTGCTGTCGCTGCAAATATTAAGGCCATTGTTGTAGGTGCAGTCACTGGTGCAGGTGCCCTCACAGCCGCAACTGACCCCGTCAATATAGGGCATGCAGGCTTCGTCTGGGATGCCATAATCACGCATATAGCGCAGGGCCACATATTCATCACCGCCGCAGCAGGAGCCCAGCGGGTTACAGTCGCTGACCAGGTATTGCTCCGAAAGGTCGATGTTGAGATTGGGGTTGCTGCTTTCGATGCGGATGGCAGCTTCAGCAGCGGCCACGGCTGCAAAAGCCCAGCAGCTGCCACATTCACGCTGGTCGCGCACCGGGGTTAGCCAATTGCTGCCCAGATGATTTCGCCAGTCAAAGGAAGCAGGCACAGCAAATGGAATCACTCCATGGGTTACGGTAGAGGACTGGGGCTCAAAGGGCAGGGAAAGGGCTTGGTTGTTGCCGGTTTCACAGGGTGCCATCTTGCTGATCAGGTCGGTGAGGATGGTCATCTTGGCTATCACCTGGCCGCTTTGATCAATGCACACCGCATATTCGGGTGAAAATTCATTATCCCCATCCCTGGCCATTCTGACGCTGTAACCCAGACGGGAGCACAGGGAATAGTTTGCCCCGCATTTGCCTTGCAGAAAATCCCAGGCATCACATTGCGTGCCATCAGGAAAGCGGCAGATGCTGAATTGCCCATCAGAGGCTGAGAAGGTGGTGTAGGTATAACCAAGCTCCTGACAATAAATGGCGGCCGGGTTGGCCATCGACAATACCAGACTGCCATCCGGCGGGTCAGGCAAGGCCGGCGGATCGCTGCTGACCCAGGGCGGGGACAGCAGAATAAATGCCCCGGTCCAGGCCAGCATTTGCAAGATAACACGGATGTTCAGTTTGGTTTTCATCCAGTCACATAACACCTGATAATTCGATAAAACGCCTCTTCCTATATGATACACCAAAATCTTTCGTATAGTTTGTCGAATTTTGCTGAAAAAGTCAAGCCGAAAATGGGGTAATGCAGGTGGTATTCACTTTGACAGGCAGAAGGTCTGTTATTCCTGACCCACTATTTTTAGCTGGCCCAGGCCTGACAGGCCCGGGGTTTTAGCTGTACACCGGGCTTGTCGAGGTGTTGGTTTGTTATTGCAGGGATTCGGGTTGCAACAATGACAATGCCTGCCGGCGGTTCCGACTTGCTTCAAGCGGTTTATTGAGCGGCAGGTTTTTTGAGATGACGCAGGGGCACGGTTTCAAATGTGCCCTGCACATTTTCAATGCCTTGTTCATAAAGGATGCTGAAGCCTTCTACCACCCGCGGATCAAAATGCACGCCTGAAAGGGAGCGGATATGCGCCCAGACCTTTTCTGCAGGCCAGGCAAGGCGGTAGGGCCGGTCTGAGAAAAGGGCGTCCCACACATCCACCACCGAGAAGATGCGCGCGCTAAGGGGAATGTCTGCCCCTTTCAGGCCGCGCGGGTAGCCGGAGCCGTCCCATCTTTCGTGATGACAGTAAGGAATATCCATGGCAGACTTGAGAAAATCGATCGAGGAAAGCATTTCATAGGCATACACCGGGTGCATGCGCATGATGATCCATTCTTCAGGGGTTAGCTTGCCGGGTTTGAGCAGGATGGCATCCGGGATGCCCATTTTGCCGATGTCGTGCAGCATGGCCCCGCGGTGGATGTGCACCAGTTCCTCATCAGCCACTTGCAGTACTTCGGCCAGGCGCACTGTCATCTCGGTCACGCGGCGGGTATGGCCTTCGGTTTCCTGGTCACGCAGTTCCAGCGCTTTGGCCCAGCCTTCCAGGGTCTTGTTGTAGGCGCGGATAAGTTCGAAGTTGGCTTCCTTGAGGGCGTCAATGGTGGCGTTGTCGGTTTCACGCAGGCGGTTGCTCAGTTCGCGGGTGATGCGCAGCGCAAGCTCTGGCTGGCGTTCCAGCAGACTCTTAAAATCGACGTGATTCATTTGCACCAGCCGGGCGCGGGTGCGGGTAATGACAGTTGCGGTGCGCAGGCCATCGGGGTTGAGCAGGCTCATTTCGCCGATGAAATCCCCCATGCTCAATGTCTTCAGCAGGCGATCGCCGTGAATGCCCATGGATTTGATCACATCCAGCGAGCCTTCCAGGATGATGTAGAAATCGGTACCGTAATCATTCTCGCGGATCAGGACGGTATCAGGTTCAACATCAATACACGTCATGGCCTCACTGAGGACCTGATACTCGTCTTCAGGAAGTGTTGAGAACAGTGGAATGTCTTTGAGACAAGCATCATGCACCATGGCAGTTTTCCCCTGGGTGGAGAAAAGACTTTAAAGAATCAATAAATGTAATCATATGCCAACCTGATGAATTTGTCAAAATCAATTTTTGAGGTTTTCAGCACAGGGCTGGTTTTCACGTCCGGCGGCGGTAAGGACGCGCAATGCGTCCAGGGTGACAAAGGGGTTGGACTTGCGGATGCTGGTGCCGCCCCAATTCACCAGGGAACGTCCAGAGACACGCTGTTCGGTGACCCGGTAATATGCTTTCTCAGCGGGGAAGCCACCATCCGGCAGTTGTTTTGTTTCCAGCAGGTCCAGCGCAGCCTCGCAGCGGGGATCACTAATGAAGCCGGCCTCGGCCATCACCTTCAGGCCAATGAGGATGTCGTAATGCCAGTAGCAGGGATAGTGCAAGAGGACAAAATTCTTGTCCATTACTTTACCATCCTGCATGCGTTTGAAGAGCTGTCGTTTCAGGAAGATTTCGGCAGTCCGTTGCACGGCTTCCGCGGCGCGGCTGTCGCCGGTTTGCCGGGCATAACATGCCAGGGCGCGCAGCGGGGTAAGGCTTTCCATAAAGGAAGAGCGGTTGACTTCGGGACGTTTATCACAGTTCCAGCCGCCGTCGGGCCATTGCCAGTTTAGCAGGCGCTCGACCATTATTTCGCAGCGTTCGTCGGCCAGACCCAGTACGAGCAATGACCACAGAGCGAACGCAGTGATGGAAGCGCAGTTGCGGTTTTTGCCCGCGATGGTGATTTCGGAGATATTGAGGATCATTTCCAGTTCCTGATCTACCAGTGGTAGCAGAGCGGGATCGCCTGCGGGGTAACCCAACTCGGCCAGCATAACCAGCACCCAGTGCGCGCCAACCCATTTGGTATATGCGCGGTGGGGAATGGTGCCATCCAGCAGGCGTTCGGACAGGAGGGCTTGCACGCGCGGAGAGGTGCGGATCTCGTTTTGCAGGCGGTGCATTTCTTCTGTCGCCGGGTCAGCACCTAGCAGGTATAACCGCGCCTGGTAGCGGATGGCGGGTTCGGGGGATGTCAGCAAATGGTCGATTGGGGTTTGCATTTTTGCCTCCTGGGTCTCCATTGATTATAAGGACAAACTGGGTGGAAGGGAACAGGAATTGAGAAGGTTTTTCCTGGGCACAACAGTGCGATCAAAACGGTTACCAGTCTTGCTGCTTATGGTATAGTTTTGTTGAATTTGATTTCATTAGAGGTGATATGCAGCAATCACAGCCAAAACACAAAAATCTGGAAGTCTTGTTGCTGTTCCTGAAGCTTGGCACGATCAGCTTTGGCGGGCCAGCGGCGCACATTGCTTTAATGGAAGAAGAAATTGTACACAAACGCAAATGGGTCAGCCACGAGTATTTTCTGGATGCGCTGGCCTTGACCAACCTGGTGCCTGGCCCGAATGCGATTGAAATGGCTGTCCTGATGGGCACTTGCCGGGCGGGGTGGGCAGGCACCTTTTTGGCCGGGACGGCATTCATGTTACCGGCTGCGGTCATCAGCCTGCTGCTGGCGGTGGTTTATGTGCAATGGGGCAGCTTGCCTGCCGTGGAAGCCATCTTTTATGGCATCAATCCAGTTATCATTGCCATCATTCTTTTCTCTGCCTACCGGTTGGGCAGGACGACATTCAAGAAAATTTCTGCCGGGGTTTTAGGGGTGGCTTGCCTGGCGGCTGCCCTGATGGGAGCGGATGAAGCCTTGATCCTGCTGGCCGCGGGTGTTGCCGGTATGGGACTGCATTACCTGCAAAAGCCTCCCGTTGCGCTGGCAGCTGGCATTTGGCTGCGAGGCTGGTTCTCGGATGAAGGGCCGGACAAACTGGTGCAATTGACCCTGTTTTTTCTCAAGGTGGGGGCCTTGTTATTTGGCAGCGGTATGGTGTTGTTTGCTTTCATCCAGCGCGATGTGGTAACCCGTTTTGGCTGGTTAACAGAGCAGCAATTGCTGGATGCCATCTCGGTTGGCCAGATGAGCCCCGGGCCGGTTTCATCATCAGCCACATTTATTGGCTATCTGGTGGCCGGGCTGCCGGGGGCAGTTCTGGCCACCCTGGCGATCATCCTGCCTTCTTTTCTGATCGTCAGTTTGCTGGGTCGTTTGCTGCCGGTTTTGCAGCGCTCTTCAGCAGTGCAGGCATTTTTGGGCGGGGTTGCTGCCGGTGTGGTGGCGCTGATTGTGTCCGTAGGTACGGCATTGTTGCGTACGGCATTGCTGGATATATGGAGCGTGCTGCTTTTTCTGGCGGCCTGTGCTGTCTTGCTATGGACGAAGGTAGATACCATCTGGCTGGTTTTGATTGGAGCGGCGCTGGGTTTGTTATTGCAGCTTGTGTAGATGCCATGTGGTCATCCTGTGGTGCAAGCGAGGTTGAGGAGTGATCCATGAAAAAGACAGGAAAGATAGGTTGGTTGCTGGTTCTGGGTTTTCTGGCTGCCTGTGGCGGAGCGAGACAGCTCAGGCCAGTAACGCTTGTGGAATTGCAGGAAGTAATTGTACAGCTTCCTGCTGAAAGTGCTGCGCCCATCGTCTTTGACTGGACGGACATGGATATTTTCCGGCCGGGGTTGATCGCCGCTGAACAGGCCGTGCTGGATGGGTCAGATGGGGCCAGCATGTATCACCTGCGCCTGGAAATTGCGCCGGAAATGGATCTGTTATGGGGAAAGCTGGCCGTCCGGTATACCAATCGAGAAACTGTTGACCTGAATGAGGTTTATTTCCGTCTGTACCCCAATGTGTCTGGCGGCAGGATCACGGTCAGCGATGTGCTGGTGGATGGGCAGGGCGTTACGCCCAGTCTGGAGGCGGCTGGCAGCGCCCTGTGGGTGCCCTTGCCTGCACCGCTGGCTCCTGGTAAATCCCTGACGATTTCGATGGATTTTGTGGACGAACTGCCAACCGAGATGGGCGGCAATTATGGCCTGTTTGGCTTTTTTGAGAATGTGCTGGTGCTGGACACCTTTTACCCGACCATTGCTGTCTATGATGATACTGGCTGGAATGTGGAAGTGCCCCCACCGGACGGAGACTGGAGCTATTATGACGCCAGCTTCTATGTGGTGGAGGTTACCGCATCTGCCGACCTGGTGCTGGTGGCTTCCGGGCGCGAAGTGTCCCGCATGGTTCAGGAGGATCAGCAGGTGGTGACCTTTGCCGCCGGGCCGGCGCGGGACTTTTACCTGGCGGGCAGCACGGATTTCATGGTGGTCAGCCAGCAAGTGGGTGAAACAACAGTCAACAGTTATGCCCTGTCGGCCTGGCCGGATGGGGCGGCCCTGGCGCTGGAGATTGCCAGTGAAGCCTTGCGCATCTTTGGCGAGCGGTTTGGGGCTTACCCGTACAGCGAATTTGATGTGGTTTCCACACCCATGCTGGCCCTGGGCATCGAATACCCGGGCATTACCGGCATTACCCTGCGGGCTTATGATCTGGAGAGCAGCCTGTATGGGTCGCCGGCGCGGGTGATGCTGGAAACCACAGTGGCGCATGAAGTTGGCCACCAGTGGTTCTATAACGCGGTGGGCAATGACCAGGTGGATGAACCCTGGCTGGATGAAGCCCTGGTGCAGTACATCACTTCGCTGTATTATCTGGATCGCTATGGTGAGGATGCGGCGCAATCCTACCGCCAGGCGGCCTGGTATGGGCGCTGGGACAGGATCAGCCGTGAGGATGTGCCCATCGGTTTGTCATCCGGTGCCTATGAGGAAGGGTGGTACGTGCCTGCCATCTATGGCCGCGGGCCGGTCTTTGTGTTGACCCTGGCGGAAACGATGGGTCAGGAAAGCTTTGAGACTTTTCTGTACGACTATTCCCAGGCGTATAAATGGGAGATTGCCCGCGGTGAGGATTTTCGACGCATGGCCGAAAGGCAATGCGATTGCGACCTGGAATCGCTTTTTGCAGAGTGGGTGTACGCCGAATAGTCTGTCCTGGTTTGTTTAGGTTATGCTTACCGGCTTCAGACGCTGTTGATCTGGTCCAGCAATTCCAGCAACTCGGCATTCTCGGGGATGTCCTGCATGGAATGGCCGTAATGGATGTAGCGCAGGGTGCCGCTCTTGTCGATGATCATTTGGGCTGGCATCCGGCCCAGTTTGAACAGGCTGACTTGCTGGCCGTAGAGCTTGAGCACGGAATGATCCGGATCGGGCAAACCCACGAATGGCATCTTGTTTTCTGCCCAGTATTTTCGGAAGGCTGCCGCGTTTTCAGGGCCGATGGTCACAATTTCGGCATCTCTGGCGGTGAATTGGTCATAATCCTGGCGCAACTGCGCCATATGCCGTTGGCAGAAAGGTCATTGGAAGGTGCGGTTCAGCACCAGAATGATGTTCTTTTTTCCCCGATAATTCGAAAGGGAGACCGGCTGCCCCTGAAAATCATCCAGGGTGAAATCCGGTGCAGGGGTTTGGAGCGAGATGACAGACATAAGTTTCTCCTTTGGCGGGCAGGCTTTTGTGCAGCCCGCGGTTGGTTAAAACCCGCGTTTCTGGCTTTGCCAGGGCGGGGGAGTACCGTTTTCAAATTCGGCTACGCTCGGACCGTGCAGGTTTTGCAGCCGCCAGATGCCATAGAGATAGCTGAGCATCAGCACGCCGATGGTGACAGGCCAGCCGGTTACGATGCTGACCCAGGCCAGAGTGCCGGCCGCCCTTTGCAGATAGAGAAAACCCTGCAAGGCCAGACGCAAGCCAATGAAAGCAGCCCACATCCAGGTTACTTCCACGTAGGCCGGGCGCACGCGGGGGTGCCAGAACCAGGCCAGCGGCCAGCCGCGGGTCAGATGGCTGGCCCAGGCCGCCAGCGGGCGGCGCAGCAGGATGGACAGGATGCACAGCAGAAGAGTGAGACCGCTGGAAATGAGGGTGGGCAGGAAATAATTCTCGGCCTGGCTGGTGAGTAGCGAAAGGCCGATCGCCAGAGCCACGCCGGCCATACCCCCCAGGGCATAAACCCAGGGCTGGCGGCGCACCAGGCGCAGGATGGTCAGGGCGGCGGCCAGCACCAGGGCTGCCCACATGGCAGTCGTCAGGCCCCAGACGGCGTTCACGATCAGGAAGACCAGGGGTGAAAGGATGGCGTCGGTGGTGCCGCCGCGGCCGCCAAACACGGTGCGCAATTCTTCACCCAGTTCACGGATCTTGTTATTTCTCATTGCATCTCCTTTGCTGTGTCAGGTGTCAGGCCGTCTGGGCGGCTTCTTCTTCACAATAACAATTTGGCCCATCTTTTTCCGGTTGTTGCATCACATACCGGTAGGTGTAGATGGCTGTGCCAGCCATGAGCAGCCCGGCCAGCAAACCCACCGACCAGGTGCCAGCGTAGCCCAGCAGGAAGCCGCCAATGCCAGGAGAAACGATCTGGGCGAAGGTCTGCATGGAATTGGCCAGGCCAAGCGTGCCGCCCACGTCTTCCTTGTAAATGAATCTGGTGGTCTGGCTGGTGATGACCGTGTTCAATACCCCGGCGGATAGGGCGATGGGCGCCAGCACCACCAACAGCAGCCAGATATTGGGCGTGAAGCCCCAGGCGATCAGTGCCACGGCCAGGATGATGGTTCCAGCATAGATCAGGGTGCGTTCCCTGAAACGGTCGGTCAACTTGCCGATGGCAAAACCCTGCACCAGAACAGACAACAGGCCGACATAGGTCAGTACATAGGCTGTGGTTTGGGCCGCCAGGCCGAGGTGCTCTTTGGCATACAGGGCAAAATTGGCCTGAAAAAGAGTGAATGCCAGGCTGTAGAATAGACGGATGTTGAGCAGCGGGCCCACGCACGGGCGGCGCAGTTCGTCGGCCAGGTTCTTCAGGCTGAAGGCGGTATGCGGATGACTGCGCATCCGTTCCCGTTCTGCCGGGGCAAGCGATTCGGGCAGCCAGATGAGCACTGCTACCAGGTTGAGCAGTGACAGTCCCGCCGCCAGCAGGGCAGGTATATTGTAGCCAAAGCGGCTGAGGAAACCGCCCATTGCCGGGCCGATGATGAAGCCCAGTCCAAAGGCCGCTCCGATGATGCCCAGGCCGCGCGCCCTGGTTTTTGAGTCGGTAACGTCGGTGATGTAGGCTTTGGCCAGGGCAATATTGCCGCCCAGCAGACCATCAACAATGCGGCTGAGGAATACCATGAACAGGGTTCTGGCAAGCCCCAGCATGAGAAAAGCAACCAGGGTGCCGCTGATGGCAACGATCAACAGCGGCCGGCGGCCATAACGATCTGAGAGCCGCCCGATGACGGGAGCGGCCACCAGCTGTCCCAGGGCGTTGACCGTGCCCAGCAGGCCGACCACGGCAATGCTGGCCCCAAAGTTTTCTGCATAGTAGGGCAGCAGGGGCAGGATCAGGCTGTATCCCAGCAGGTCAATAAAAACAAATCCAAAGATCAGGGTCAGTTTTCGTTTCAGGTCTTTTTCCATCATTCAGCCTGACTAGAGTACCAGAATAACGCTAAAAACGACCTCGACCACGGCGCTGATGATGTTCGAGTTTTCTGGCGAGCGGTCCAAAAATATGGAAATGATGCGCGTTACCGCAATGGCGCCATAGGTGATACCGAGCATCTGGTAAGCGGCGGGGTCATTCAGCAGCAGGGCAGCCGCGCCCAGCCCGATGAACAGCCCGCCGAAAATGGAGCGGATTTCGGTGATGGCGCGCGGGCTTGAGGCCTGGATGCCGGTGAAGCCCTCAATCGAACGAGGCCGCAGCAGGGCCAGAACGCCGGTGGCAATGGTGCCAATGGCGGCAATGATTTTTAAAATAGTCAGTATGGTCATGTTTGTTTATCCTTTTTATCGGTGGACAAGGATTGCTGCCCGCCCTGTGTTGGTCTGTGGTTTAGCGAGGAGATTGCTTTGAGATGAAACTTCTCGCAATGACAAAATGTTCTTACACACCGCGCTCCTGAAGATAAACTTCTTCTTCCTGCCCGGCCAATTCTTTCAATTCCTTGCGGCGGCGGCGATAGGCCACAATGGCTGCATCGCTGGGGCGCAGGCGCTCGCCCATTTTGTAGGCTGTCTTTTTTGGCACCTGGCGGGTGACCACGCGTTTGTCTTGAGAGGCGATGGCGCGGCTGCTGTACTTGCCGGCCAGGTTGACCAGGCCGCGCAACAGGGGAATCTTCATGAAGCGCTGGTAAAAACGGCCGTACAGGATCGTGTGTTCTTCATCCACAGGCACAAAGGCGATCATCACGCGCACATCATCGGCGATCCAGTTATGCCAGAGGTTGGGGAACTGGAATTGCAGATAAGGGTATGGGCGCAGCGGCGGCAGGTCTTCCACCCGCTGGGGAGGTGTGCCGTCATCCTCCCGGTTGTAAACCCAGATGTTCATCCGCTGACCATCGAACTGCACCACCGGACCTTCCACGATCTTGCGCCCGCCGCGGCCGATGGTGTTGTGGTGCACAAAAGGCAGGTGGCAGACATCCAGCTGGTTTTCGGCCATGCGGGAATAGTGCACATTCCAGGCATCCTGGAAGCTGATGTGACTGAACCCCTGCTCTTCCAGCGATTCAAAAAATACCGGCGGCTGCAGGTCTTCGCCTGGCTCGCCCCAGTAAATCCAGATGAAACCATTCGATTCATGGGCGGGGTAAACGTCCGCTTTGAGCACTTTGGGCGGCTCGATATTTTTCCCCAGGGCTGGCAGCAGGGCACAGGCGCCGCTGGCATCATATTCAAAGCCATGAAATGGGCAGGCAATATGGTTGCCAATGATCTTGCCGCGATGCAGTGGGGCACTCATGTGGGGGCATTTGTCGCCCATGCAGTGTACTTTATTTTGTGCATCGCGCCACAACACCAGTTTTTGACCGAGGCGGGTCACCCCCACCGGTTTTGTGGTTTTGACCTCACCAGATTCCAGGATGACATACCATTGATTGCGGATCATTCTTCTCCTTGGGTGAACATTGTCAGTTTGATCTCAGGCCTTTTGATAAGCTTCCAGGGTGCGCTGACGCGCTTCCTGATGGTCAACAATGGGGGCAGGGTAATTGAGACCAATTTTGCAGCCGCTGGTTTCTTGTATTTCGGCCGGCATGAGCCACGGTTCATGGATGTATTTGTCTGGCACGTGGGCCAGTTCCGGCAGCCAGCGGCGGATGTATGTTCCCTGCGGGTCGAATTTTTTGGATTGCAAGACCGGGTTGAAGATGCGAAAATAGGGTGCGGCATCCGTGCCCACCCCGGCTGTCCATTGCCAGCCGCCGTTATTGGCCGCCAGATCGCCGTCCACCAGATGCTGCATGAACCAGCGTTCGCCAGCCTGCCAGTTGATGAGCAGGTCTTTGACCAGAAATGAGGCGGCGATCATCCGCCCGCGATTGTGCATCCAGCCGGTTTGTTCCAACTGGCGCATGGCGGCATCCACGACCGGATAGCCGGTGCGCCCGCTTTGCCAGGCTTGTAAATCCTGCGGAGCGTTGCGCCATTGGATGTTCCGCAGGTTAAGGCGGAAAGCGTAGTGCAGAACGTCGGGGAAATGGTAAAGAATGGCGTTGTAGAACTCGCGCCAGATGAGTTCATTGATCCAGGTTTCGATGCCGCGGCGCGTTTCACCGGTTGGGGCGCTGGTCAGTTCCTGGCGGGCAGCGGTGAATGCCTGACGCGCCGAGAGCATGCCAAACCGCAAGTAAGGCGAAAGGGCAGAGGTGCCGTCCAGATCCAGGCGGTTGCGGCCTTCCTGGTAGCTGTCGATGCTGGTGAGCAGGAATTCCTGCAGGCGGCGTTGGGCTTCTGTTTCCCCGGCCGGGAATCCGGCCAGCGGACCGGCTTCGGGCACGGGCAGCCCGGCAAGAGTGGGTGGGGATGGCAGGCGTTCCGGCGGCTGCCAGGGCTGCATCCCGGGGGCGGGAAGCTGCTTCCAGGCATTGCTGAAAGGAGTGAACACGGTGTATGGACTGCCATCGGCCTTGACCACTGCTGCCGGATGATGGACGGTCAGGCCCATCACCATCTCCAGCGGCAGCGCAGCGGCCACGCCCGCATCCCGACGGCGGGCATAGGGACTGTAATCTTCTTCGGCAAAGATGGCGGCGGCCCGGATTTCCTGCTGCACTGCGGCCAGCACGTCCAGCGGAGTTCCCTGGCGCACGATCAACGTACTGCCATGCTTTTCCAGGTCTGCCTTGAGCTGGCGAAGTCCGGCGAAGAGAAAAGCCTGCCGGTTTGCGGCGGGATGCCGCAGCAGGGTGGGGTCAAGAATGAACAGCGGCAGAACCGGCAGGCCGCTTTCGAGCGCGGCGCGCAGGGATGGGTTGTCGTTCATGCGCAGGTCGCGCCGGATCCACCAGATGACTGTGTTCATGAAAAGTTTTTATGCCTTCTTTTTCAGGCCGGTCAGTCTGCTGGCAACGATGCCCAGGAAGGCAATCACTGCGCCAATGACGGCGGTAACTGCTACCGGGGTGATTTCAGGGCGGGCATTGTAGATGCCGATGAAGGCCCATACGGCGACCAGCGGATAGGCGATCTCTTTGCGCAGGAAAGCCATCGCCACGGCAAGCGCCGTGCCCACCAGCAGGACCACGATGGTCCAGATTTCTGGTGCGATGCCGAATCCGTTCCAATCGATCATGAGCAGCACGGTCGATACATTGGCAATGGTAGCGACTGCGATCCAGCCCAGATAGATGCCAAAGGGGATATCGAGGAAGAGCTTCTCTTTCCAGTCAGCGGCCTTGTGTACACCGATGCCGGCCCTGGTGTACAGCATCAAGAGCGAGGCGAGCAGGCCGAGCATGATGAGCAGCGAAAGCCCGAATTGCAGGTAGTGCCAGGCGAAGATCCAGGCACCGTTGAAAAGATTGCTGATCAGGAACCAGGGGCCAATGCGCTGCAAACGCGGGTTGTCTTTCTGGGCAGGCAGGGCCTGGTAAACGCTGAAACCAAGCAGGGTCAGATAGATGATGCCCCAGATGGAAAACACATATCCTGCCGGAGTGAACAGGGAGGGGATCATGTCACTGATCTGTCCGGTGTCCATGCCGTTGAGCGGCAAGGTGGAGGCCAGAGTATTGACGATGATGACGATGATAAAAGTCAGAATATTCAAGATTTTGAGAACTGAATTGTTTTTCATGGAAGATCCTTTTCCGGTTGAATGGTTGGTTGCTTAAGATTTAGTGTTTTTTGCGGCGGGCCAGTGCCTGTTCCAGGCGTTTGCCGAGGAAGAAGCGTCCCCAGTCGCCCTGGCTGGCTTGCAGGGCGATCAGCACGTAGAGGCTGGCAGTGAAAAAGCCGAGTACCATCATCAGCACGACCCACAAGATGGAAATGGGTGAACGTTCACGGTACACGATCCAGGCTGAAAACAGAGTGAAGCCGACGTACAGGTCTACCAGCGAGACGATGCCCCATGGATTGGCCAGTATTTTGGCGCCGTCTGCGCCAAAGTCTCCCGCGGTGAAGCCGTAAATCAGTACACCGGTCATGGCCAGCAGGCCAAGCAGAGCAATAATTTTTGCAATCCTCATATCTTTTCTCCTTCAGTTTTCGCGCGTTTTCATGGTTGATTGCCAAAAAGGGTCAGGCCAGGAATCTTTCCAGCCCTTTGGCCGCCAGGGTGGAACGGATGCTTTCTTCGGTCCATACGATGCACAGTGTGCCGGGGCCGACATGCGTGCCCAGGGCCGGGGTGGTCTCGCTCAAGAGGGGGGGTGTCAGGGCGGGATAGGATTGGGCCAATATCTGGATCAGGTCTGCTGCTTGTTGGGCTGCATTGGCATGGGTTACGCCAAACAGGGCGGCTTGCGGGGCAACTTGCAGGGCCATCTCTTGCACGCGGGCAACAGCTTTCTTTTGGGTGCGCACCATTTCCATTTTGGAAACCCCGGCGTTCATTTTCAGAATTGGTTTGATGTCCAGCATGCTGATCAGGCCGTGCTGGATGGCAGAAAGACGCCCGCTGCGGCGCAGGTAGTCGATGGTGTCCAGTTTGGCAAAGGCGTTCGTGTGGGCAACAGCAGCTTCGATCACCGCTTCCACTTCTTCAAAGTTGGCCCCGGCAGATGCAGCCCGGGCAGCCAGCAGGACAATGAGTCCCAGGGCCAGGGTCAGGTTGCCCGAATCCACAGCTCTGACTGGAATGGACTGCATCTCTTCGGCGGCAATGCTGGCCGAATTAAAGATATTGCTGAAGGTTTTGGAGACATGGATGGAAAAGATGCCTTCTGCTCCTTCGGCTGCCAGTTTTTCATAGGCTTCGAGAAAAACGCCCGGTCCGGGGGCCGAAGTGGTGGGATGAGGGCTGGCCTGCGGCAGGCGCTGATAGAACTCCTGGCGGGTGATCTCGACCCCATCCAGATAACTTTCCCCCTCCAGGTTGATGAAGCAGGGAATTACAGTGATCTGGTATTTTTCGACCCATTCCCTGGGAAGATCACAAGTGCTGTCGGTAACGATTTGAATGCTCATTTGTTTCTCCCTCCACATTAACACCATTTACCAGATCAAACACATGTTAATTTGAACCAGCTTTAATGGTACATCAAATCCGGTATGGATACAATTCTCTCAGGAGGCCAGTCCGGCAGCCGCAAAATTGCTCATGGTGAACAGGCTGCCCTGTTTCGCACTGAGTGATTGCGGTGGCAGGCGGTCACAGACAATATAGTTGCAGATGGCGTTGCGTCCATTATATTCAGTTTGCACCTGGCCGTCTTTCATTTCAATAATGCGGTCGGCATATTGGCACATGCGTAGATCATGGGTAACCATGATGCCGGCTTTGCCTTCTTCGTGGATCAGATCGGCGAAGATTTCCACCACCTGGTAGGCACGCTCACTGTCCAGGCTGGCGGTGGGTTCATCGGCCAGTACCACGCTGGGATTGTGGATCAGCGAGCGGGCGATGGCCACGCGCTGCTTCTGGCCGCCGGAAAGCTGTTCGGGCATGTTGCGGCGCTGGTCGTAGAGGCCCAGGCGCTGGATGAGGTCCAGGGCGCGTTGGCGGCCGCGGCGGTCAAGCTGGCCGTTCATGCGCAGCATCAGTTCAATGTTTTCCTGTACATTCAGGTAGGGCACCAGGTTGTTGGATTGAAAGGTGAAACCGATCTTCTCGCGGCGGATCTTGACCCGCTCGGCTTCGGAAAGCTGACCCATCTCTCGGCCTTCCAACAGCACCTCACCCTGGCTGGGTGAGAGCAGGGCGGCGATGATGGCCAGCATGGTGGTCTTGCCGGAACCGCTGGGGCCGACCAGGCCGACGAACTCGCCGGGTTTGATCTGCAGGGATACGTTATCAACAGCTTTGATGGTTTGCTCACCATTCTGGTAGAGTTTGCTGACATTGCGAATTTCGATCACGTTGTTGTTCATGATGACACCTTTCTTAAGAAAGCCCCAGGGCTTTGAGCGGTTCGACACGGGAGGCCAGGCGTACGGCGACCAGGCCGCCCACAGGGCCGATCGTGAGCATGATGATGATTTCAGGCCAGACTGCCTGCAGGCTGAATACCGCAGGGATGCCGTCCGGCAGGGCTGCGCCCAGACCCAGGGTGGCGCTGGTGCCCAGGAAGACCCCAAAGACAGTGATGAAAAGGATCTGCAGGATGACCGATTGCGATACGGCAGGTGTGGAAGTGCCAATGGCCTTCAATACACCGATTAGCGGTACCTTTTGCAGGGTCTGGATCTGGAAGAAGCCGCCGATGACCAGTACGCCGATCAGGAAAGTGAAACCTTTGTTAATGTTAAGGGTGGACTGCTGTACGCTGTAACCGGGGATGGCTTCCACCACGGTTTGAATATCGGCGGTTTGCACATCCTTGAGTGAAGCGTCGATCAGGGCGGCCGCTTGCAGGGGATCAACCCCGGGCTGGAGTTTGACCACGGCTGCATTGACCACCTCGGCCGAGGCCGAAGTGCTGATCGTGGCTTGCGGACGTACTTTGTCCCAGATTTGCAGGGGCACAAATACCGAAGGCTGATAGAGAAACTCGCGGCTTTCGCTGATGCCCACAATGCGCAGCTTGAACAGCTTGTCATCCGTGCCCTGGGTGGAGCGGATCACCAGGGTGTCACCAATATCCAGGCCGGTGCGGCGGGCCACGGTCTCATCGATCACGGTTTCATACCGGCGGTTGAGGCGGATCGCCCGGCCGCTGATCACATCCGGCGCACCAGGTTTGCCCGCTTCCACCCCCAGCAGGGAAACATCCATCAGAGGCATGTTGCCATTTTCGATCTTGGTGTTGGAAATGCCCAAAGCGCCGGCATCCTGCACGCCATCCAGACGGCTGATTCTGCGCAGCACAGTCGTGGGCAGGCGGCTGGCTGTGATCTGCAGATCCACATCGGATTGCAGCACAATCAGGTCGGCATCCAGCTTGTCAAAGTACTCCCGGTTGGCCAGCGAGAGGCCGGCGGCCAGAGAGCCGACGAAAAGCACCAAAGTGGTGACCAGGGCGATCACCAGACTGAACAGGAGATAACGGCTGCGATTGCGCCATACTTCCTTGAAAGCTAAAAATAGAGCCATGCGATTCCTCCAACCTCTAAACCTGTGCAAATCCTGTTAATTTCCTCAAATCCTGCCATGATAATACCATATTTGCACAGCATTTGTCAAGTATTTATTTGCAATATCTTGATTTATCTGTGGATTGTGCTATAATTTGTAAAGATTAAGTGAGAATGTTTGCTTTGTTTGATCAAATCGCATACCGAGCTTGCATCTGTCCCCTTGCGGGGTCGAGGTATCGGTTTTGATTTTCTGAATCTTTTGCCGGAGAACCTGATGAACCCTGTGTCTGAATCGCGTTTTAATCTTGGATATGTGCTGCGTGAAACCGGCATCAAACCCGACACGCTGCGTGCCTGGGAGCGGCGCTATGGCCTGCCCCAACCGGAGCGCACCGAAGGTGGACACCGGCTGTATTCCTGGCATGATATTGAGACTGTCCGCTGGCTGTTGGCGCAACAGGAGCAAGGTCTGAGCATCAGCAAGGCGGTCAAGCTGTGGAACAGCCTGCAATCTGATGGTCAGGATCCTCTGCAATCTTTATCCCGGGTGGAAGCCCTGCGTGAAGAAACACCGGCTGTTTACCAGGTCTCTGATGTGCCTTCTCTGGAAGAACTGCGCCAGGCGTGGATCCAGGCCTGCCTGCGTTTTGACAACGCAGGTGCTGAAAGCGCACTATCGCGGGCCTTCACCAATTACCCGATGAAGGACGTGCTCAGCCAGGTTTTGCAGCGCGGCCTGGCCGAGGTCGGCAATCTGTGGTTTGACAAAAATGCCACCATCCAGCAGGAGCATTTTGCCTCGGCTTTGGCCTTGCAGCGCTTGCATACCCTGATCGCCGATGCGCCCGCGCCAAGCCTGCATGGCCGGGTGTTGATCGGCGGGACGGCGAACGAAGCGCATGAATTTGCCCCGCTGCTGATCAACCTGCTGCTGCGCTACCGCGGCTGGGATGTCATTTATCTGGGGGCCAATGTTCCAGAGATCCAGCTTGAAGCCACCCTGCAAAAGACGCGTGCCCAGTTGGTGGTGCTGACTGCCGAGCAATTGCACACAGCGGCCAATTTGCTGGATGCTGCACTCTTTTTAAAGGAACAAAAGGTGCAGCTTGGGTATGGCGGGGCGATCTTTAATCATCTTCCTGAATTGCGTCAACGCATCCCCGGTCATTTTTTGGGCACGCGCATCGAGGACGCGGTGGGCAATATCGAGGAATTGCTCATCCGGCAGCCGCCCACTCCAGATCATTTACCTGCCCCGCTTGATCATCTGGATGCTCTGAAGGCTTTCCAGGAAAAACAAGGTCTGATTGAAACGGATCTGCGGGAGGTTGAACAGCCCGGTCTTTCTGCCGAGCGGGTGCGCATGACCAATTTCTATCTTTCCCGTAATATTGAAGCCGCCCTGCGCCTGGGGGATATTCACTTTGTGGAGCGCGAGATCGACTGGGCCAATGGCTTGATGGCCAATGCGTCTTATGACCCGCAGCAGATGCTCCAGTTCCTGCAATCATATGGCCGGGCTATGGGCAAGCATCTGGACCAACGCGGACAATTGATCCTGACCTGGGCGCAAGACCTGATAACCCGCACTTGAGCATACGACAAAAAAGGGCCATCCTGGGGTACATCCTTAAAACCAAAAGGGGCGCATTTCCCAAAATGCGCCCCTTAGCAATCAAAAATTCAGCCGATCAGTTGACGGTGAAGACGGTGATCAGGATCACGGTTGCCCAGACAATGCCCACGCTGACCAGCACAGCTTTGGTGCGGGTGTAGCCTTTGTGCTTGACCAGATAATCGGCAATGGGCAGGCTGACCACAGTGGCCAGGATCAGGATCCACAGATTCATGAAAAGACCTCAACTTCAAAGACTGCAAAAAATAAAGGGCAGAACTGAAAAGATGCGCACAATGAAGCCCTGCAAGGCGAGCATGATCACTGCCCACAGGATGCCCAGCAAGGCGCCGGCGATCACATCTGACAGGTAGTGTACGCCCATAGCTATGCGCGCCAGGCCCACCAGGGGCGCCCAAACCACCAGCAGCACCGCGAGCCAGGCAGGCCCCAGGCCAATGGCCATCACGGCCAGGTAGGTGACACGGGCGGCATGGCCGGAAGGGAAGGAGTGTGGGTCGGTGCTGCGATAGATCTCACCCCACTCGCCGGGCGGACGGCGGCGGCGGATGATGAACTTGAGGATCAGCACTTCGGCGGCCAGAAAGATCAGTCCCATGCCCATCAGCGCGGCCCGGTTGTGCCAGGTACAGTTGGCGAACAGCCACACCAGACCCAGGGCGGGCAGCAGATACCAGGAATCGCCGGAATGCGCCAGCAATGATCCAATGCTGTGCCAACCGGTCCATGCCTTTTCGGGCAGGCGCAATTGTTGTGAAAGGCGGGCATCGGTTTCGAGAATTTTGTTTAATGTGGTCATGGTTTGTTCCTGTTACGACTTGCGGTTGAGTATACCATGATGAGAACGGAGAGGCAGAATAAACTATAATCATAATAAGAGGGTGCAGCCACCGGGTCTGTTACCGCGCGGCGCATACCGATGGATGCGGCAGATCTGCTTGTGTACCGGGCTTGTCGATGTGTACAGGTTGAACGATGGATGCAGGAGTACGGGATATGATGCAAAAAGAATGGCTCCTTTTCTTCAAACGCTTGCTGGGCAGCAAACTTCTGCTGCTGGCACTGAACCTTATCATCATCATGAGTGTTGCCTGTACCAGCGTTGGGCTGGCCCAGCGCCCGCTGGAAGTCTTGCGGGGATCGTTCGACACAGGGCAGAATGTCCAGGCGGCGGCGATTGAACTGGCCGTCCCGGCTGATGTACCTGCAATGAATGGTTCGCCCTTGGGCGAACCGCTGGCGATCTCTCATCATACCGAGGCCGGACTTCATGTCGTAGAAAAGCTGCCCCGCCCTGGCAGCAGCGATGTGGACCCCGAATCGGCGGTGGTGGTTACCTTTGACCAGCCGGTGGTGCCTTTGACGGATGATGGTTCCAAATTGCCATCGGCGTTCAACATTCAGCCTGCGGCGGAAGGGCATGCCAAATGGCTGAACACCAGCACTTACATCTTCTATCCCGACCCGCCGTTGACTGGTGGGATCGAGCACACGGTGACGCTTAATGCACAGTTGACCAGCATCGCCGGCACAGGACTGGCTGGGGCTGAGTCCTGGTCTTTCACCACGGCTGCGCCGCGCCTGTTGTCCATTGTGCCGGAGGAGGGGCAAGGGAATATTGATCTGGATGCTTCATTTACGCTGGCGTTTAACCAGCGAATGGATGTGGATAGCTTGCAGCAAAACCTGCTTCTGCAGGACGGGCAAGGTAACAGGGTGGCCGGCAGCTTTGCCTGGGAGCAGGACAATACCATGCTCACCTTCCGCCCTGCCCAGGAATTGAAACGCGATGCCGTTTACAAGCTGATCCTGCGCGGCCAGGCCTTCTCGGTTGGCGGCACCCGTCTGGGGGAGAGCCTGGTCAAAAATTACCGCACCGTGCCCATCCTGGACGTGGAGTCCACTGACCCGGCTCAGGGCCAGCTGCTGGAGGGCTATTTCGGTTATACCAGTCTGAGTCTGATGATGAGCGCCCCTCTTGCGCTGCGCCAGAATTTGAAGGAACTGGTGCAGGTCTCGCCTCCGGTCGTGGACCTTCAGTTTAACTTGAGCGAGGATCAGCGCCTGATCTACCTTTCCGGCTATTTTGAACCGGATCAGCGGTACACAGTGAGCGTGGCGGCTGGTCTGCAGGACCGCTGGGGGCAGCCTGCGGCCGGGGAGCGCCGCCTGACCTTCCGCACCGCACCGGCACAAGCCAGCCTGGCGCTGCCCCTGCTGCAGGCCGGGGAAGGTACCTTGTTCCTTACCCCGAACGAGACCAGTTTCAGTGCCCAGGTCACCAACCTGCGCAGTGTCGATTTCACGTCCGCCAGCCTGGCGCTGGAGACTTTCTTCCAATTGAATCGCGAGGCGTATATTAACTGGCCGCAGGTGTGGATCCCTGATCTGCTTTCATGGCAGATGGATCTGCGTTTGCCCGCCAACCGTAGCACCGTGGTTGAACTGCCTGTGTCTGCAAACAGCCAGCCGCTGCGCACCGGGTTGTATTATTTCGATGTGCAATCCTCCCAGGTGGAGCAGGATTATCTGCAGCCGCGGCCTTTCCTGGCCGTGGTCAGTCCGCTCAATTTGACCCTCAAACGCAGCCCGGATGAGATTTTCCTGTGGGCGGTGGATCTGGGACGCGGTGCACCGGCTGCCGGCAAGCAGGTGGCGTTCTATGACAAGTGGTTGAACCCGCTGGGGCAGGCCGTGACTGATCAGGACGGTACCTGCCGGCTTGGTCTGCCAGCCGAAATGGATGTCTATGATCCTGTGTTTGCTGTGATTGGCCGCCCGGGAGATGAAGATTTCAGCCTGGGAGCCGACACCTGGACCTTTGGCACCAGCGGCTGGTATTTTGGCATTCCCAACTGGCTGGTGGAAGACAGACTGTATACGTACCTGTACACCGACCGGCCCATTTACCGCCCGGGGCAGACGGTGAACTTCCGGCTGGTGATGCGCCAGGAAGCCGGCAGCGGATATGAACTGCCGCCCGGCGGCCAGGTGACGGTTAAAATGCTGGGCGAATTCTCTTATGCCCTCGCAGACCAGCCGCTGATTGGCACTGCCAGCCTGGCGCTCTCCGCTTACGGCAGTGCCGCGGGATCAATCACCCTGCCCGAGGATGCAGCTCCGGGATATTACAACCTGAGGATTGATGAAGACCCCAATGCCTGGCTGGAGTTTCAGGTGGCGGAATACCGTAAACCGGAGATTGACCTGCAGGTGAGTTTCGCCCGCGGGGACTGGTTGTCTGGCGAAGACATCCAGGCCAGCGTGCAGGCCGATTATTTCTTTGGCGCGCCGGCTGGCGATGTGCAGGTGCAGTGGGCTTTGTATGCCCGCCCGCAGGATTTCAGCCTGCCTTCCAGCTACCAGAGTGGAGTGCATACTACAAGCTGGTTGTCAGCAAGTAATGGCTTTGATTATTTCGACCCCGAACTGGGTGAGCAGATTGCCAGCGGTATACAGCGCACTGCGGCCAATGGCTCGCTACAGATCAACCTGGACGGGGACGAAATGCTGGCGCAGATCGCTGATCTCCAGGGTCAGCAGGTTTTGACACTGGAAGCCAGCCTGCAGGATGGAGACGAGATGCCAGTCAGCGCCCGCCATACGGCGCAATGGCACCCGGCAGACTTTTATATCGGCGTGCGTCCCGAGACCTGGTCCGGCCGGGCCGGGGCCGAGACGGGTTTTCGCATCCAGACCACAGACTGGCGAAAAGCTCCCTCCGGCGGGCATTTGCTGCAAGCCTGGTTCCAGAAGGTGAACTGGGAAGAGGCAGACACGGCTGATTGGCGGCCGGATGGACGCCGAAGGCAGCCGGTTTATACCACCGTCAGCAGCGCTGACCTGGTCACTGACGAACAGGGGCGCGCGCGCCTGGCATTCACCCCGCCTGAGCCGGGCTTGTATGTGCTGAAAGTGTTTGGCGAAGGGGCTGCTTCCCATGTGCTGCACTGGGTGAGCGGCGGCGCAGCCGCCCAGTGGCCGAACCTGCCCAACCAGCAGCTGCCCCTGACCGCCGACAAGACGGTCTACCGCCCGGGAGATGTGGCCCGCATTCTGGTTCCAAATCCGCTGGGTGTGAAAAACCTGGCGTTGATCACTGTGGAGCGTGAGAAAGTGCTGCATGCTGAATTGGTGGAGATACAGGGCGGCTCACTGATCTGGGAACTGCCGCTGGAAGACGGGCATGCACCCAATGTGTTTGTGGCGGTAACCCTGCTGGGTCAGCAGGCTGACGGCACGCCGGACTTTCGCCAGGGCTATCTGGAGCTGAAAGTGGAAGCGGTGGTGCAAACCCTGGAGGTGGAACTGTTGACCACTCCCACCAGCAGCGAGCCGGGCGGCGAAGTGAGCTTTGAACTTCAGGTGCGGGATTCCTACGGCCAGCCGGTGCAGGGTGAATTCTCGTTGGCGGTGGTGGACAAGGCTGTGCTGGCGCTGGCTGATGCCAATGCACCCGGTATTTTGCAGGCCTTTCTGGCGCCGCGCCCGTTGCGGGTTACCAGCAGTTCCAGCTTGAGCATCGCCGCCAACCGCATTCCGTTGATCTCGGCGGATGGACGCGGGGGTGGCGGCGGGGCTTTGATCCTGCCGCTGACCGTACGCGAAGATTTTCCCGACACCGCTTTCTGGCTGGGCAATCTGGAGACGGATGCCAATGGTATCGCCAAAGTGATCATGACCCTGCCGGATAACCTGACCACGTGGGTGGCGGACCTGCGCGGCATTACCCGCGATTCGAAAGTCGGGTCTGCCGGCAGCGAGATCGTGGTCAGCAAGCCCTTGCTGATTCGTCCGCAAACGCCGCGCTTTTTCGTGGCCGGTGACCATAGCCAGCTGCGTGCGATTGTGCATAACAATACCGCACTTACATTGGATGTGGAGGCATCCGTCCAGGCGGCAGGAGTAGTGCTGGATGAGGGTTCTCCTACGGTGGTTAAGCTTACCCTGAGCCCCGGCGCCCGCCAGACAGTCAGCTGGTGGGGCACGATTCAGGAGGTGGATGAAGTCAGCCTGGTGTTTCAGGCGCAGAGCGGCGGTTTGCAGGACGCCGCCCGCCCGCAGCAGGGCGTGCTGCCTGTGCTGCGTTACCAGGTGCCGCTCAGCTTTGTGACTGCCGGGGTGCTGGCAGAAGCCGGGGAACAGCTGGAAAAGATCCAGATGCCGCTTTCCTACACTCCCAGCGGCGGCAGCCTGCAGGTGGAACTGGCGCCTTCTCTGGCGGCCAGCATTCTCAGCGGGTTGGAAGCGTCAGAAGCCTTTCCCTATGATTTCACTGAACCCATTCTTTCGCATATGCTGCCCAATGTGGAGATGTACCGGGCTTTGCAGGACCTGAAAATCGAGACGCCCGGCCTGAAAGACGAATTGCAAGTGCGCATCGATAGCAGTTTGCAACGCCTGCTGCGTTATCAGAACAAGGACGGCGGCTGGGGCTGGATGGCCGGACAGACCAGCGATGAATATATCACCGCCTATGTTTTGTTTGGTCTGGTGCGGGCACAGCGGGCTGGATTTTTTATTCCGCCGCGGGCCATCCCGACTGCAGCTGCCTATTTGACGGATAGTTTGCTTTCGCCGCAGGCTGTGACCCAGACCTGGCAGCTGGACCGGCAGGTTTTCGTGTATTATGCCCTGCAGCAGGCGGGGACTGTACCTGCGGCTGGACTGGATGGGTTTGTCGTTGAAAGCCAGCGGCTCAATCCGTGGGCCAAAGCCTTGCTGGCCTTGATGTTGAACCGTGAAAGCGTCGCTGACCAGCGGGCCTATGATCTGTTGAGTGATCTGCAAAGCAGCGCCCTGCGCAGCGCCAGCGGCGCGCATTGGGAGGAGAACCGCACTACAGCGGCCAATAATTTCAGCACGGCGAACTTCAACACTGCGGTGGTGGTGTACGCCATTGCCCAGATCGACCCGGCATCCTCTCTACTGCGGGACGGGCTGCGTTACCTGGTGGTGCAGCGCCAGGCTGGCGGCGGCTGGGCTTCCAGTTATGAATCAGCCTGGGTATTGCTGGGTTTGACGGAGGCCATGAAAAGCACTGCCGACCTCAGCGCCCGCTACGCTTATTCGGCTGCGTTGAACGGCCGCAGCCTGCTCAGCGGCTCGGCTGAAAGCGGGGATCGCCTGCTGCCGGTTACCACCCAGGTTTTGCTGGCCGACTTGCAGAAACAAACGATCAATGAGCTGCGCATCGGTCGGGAAGCCGGCAGCGGGCAGTTGTATTACCGGGCGGTATTGACCCTGGAGCGTCCGGCAGAGGAGGCCGAAGCCCGCCAGAATGGCCTCAGTATTAACCGCAGTTATCATGGCATGGGTGCGGATTGTCTGCCAGGCAAGTGCCCGGCCATCAGCGGTCTCAGTTTGGGGACGCAGGCCGGGGTGGCCGAGGTGCGTTTGACGCTGACCCTACCGGAGGAGATGTCTTACCTCGTAGTAGAGGACTTTATTCCCGCTGGAGCGGAGATCATTGATCCGCGGCTGAAGACCAGCCAGGCGGAGGAAATTCAGTATGATCCCCGTGACCCGTTTGGGGATGGCTGGGGCTGGTGGTATTTCACTGATCCGCAGGTATATGATGATCATGTGCGCTGGATCGGGCGGCGCGTCCCGGCCGGCACCTATGTGTTGACCTACCGCTTGCAGGCGGTGCAGGCCGGTGAATACCGCGTTCTGCCGGCGCGGGCTTTTGAATATTACTTCCCGGATGTGCAGGGCAATACGGCGGGCGGGGTCTTCACCATCCAGCCTTGATGCGGAGCATTATCCATCCGGGTTGACATAATGGAGGACGTTATCAGGTCAGGTCGGGATCATTGTCGAGGATGATCTCCAAGCCATACAGCAGACCAATGGCCTCCGGCAGGGAGAAGTGCGCCCCTTTGAGCCTGTTTTGGGTGGGTGAAATCAGATAATTGTGAGCGCCACGGAAATCGGCGCCGCCGAGATTGGTGTTTTGAAAACGGCTGTTGCTGAAATCTGTGCCACGGCAGTCGGCATTTTCGAGATCGGCCTCCGAGAAATCCACATCCCGGGCGATGCAGTCACGGATGCAGGCTCCCTTGAGTTTTGCGCCGATAAAGGTGGCGTAATTCAGGCTGCAAGAGGTGAAGCGCAGCGGGGTGCGGGTGGTGAGGCGGGCCGGGGCAGCCATGGACCAGTCGACACCTGCAAGCTGACAATGCGTATAGGCAACATCCTGGAAGCGGGATGCCTTGACCGTCATCAGGCTCAGGTCGCAGTGTTCAAAGCTGCATTGCTGGAAGGAGCAGGCCAGAAAGGCGGTCTCGTGGAAGGAACAATGGACAAAGGTGCAGTCATGAAAGGTCTTGCCGCGCACTTCCTGATCATCCAGTTTCAGGTTTTTGAAGGTTTGTGAGTCAAATTCGTCTGCGGTTTCAAAGGACATGGCTGTTTTTCCTGAAAGTTTTTGTAACCTGATTTTACCACCCCGAAAAGCGTCGGGTAGTTTTGATGCAATATCTGCACAGAGTGCAATTGCATCAAAATTGATTTGTAACACCTCAGGCATGTCGTTGTGAAGACCTGCGGACAGGTCACTGACCTGTCCCTACGGAAAAACTGCGCCATTATGGAAATCATCCAGCACCATAGGGACAGGTTCGCTTCGCTGAACCTGTCCGCTTTTCAATGGTGTGGGGACTGCCACGTCGCAAAAGCATGCTCCTCGCAGCGACATCACTTCGAGAGGCTGAGCAGTTACGCAAATTCAATGAAAACAAGATGCAATTGCGCTAGCACCGAGTGCGCCCTTGCGCCGCAGATTATGCTACAATGCAAACAGAATAAAGACTGATGCGGTGGCAACCGCCACAAAATTTTCGGGAGGAAAGGGGCTGACAAGAGATGGGTAACGAGAAGATCCAATCCGGATTGTTGAATTTAATGGAATCCCAACACGAAGTGGAATTGATGAGCTTTTATCAATCGCTTCCGCTGACGTACCGCGGCATGATTACTGAAGTGGGCGAGGATCAGGTAACCCTGATTGCCCAACCGCCGGATTCGGTCTGCCTGGCCTGGGAGAAGAAAGCTTACATTTTGGCTCCCGAACCCTTGGAACTGCTGGAGGCGGACGTGCTGGAATTTGATGTGGTTTCTGGAACGGTGAAACTGCATAACTTGCGCTATGGCGGGTCGCAGCTCGGTCATCGCATGATCACCAGGGTGATTCCCAAAGAGCCGCTGGTGGCAGAATTGCGAACCGGCGGGGTTGAGGCTGAAGTGATGCTCATCAACCTGTCCATTCAGGGCGCCGGGTTGCAGCTTGATCTGTCGAAGAGTACGCTGAAACTGCAAAGAGGTCAGACCGCATCGGTGACCCTTGTTTTGCCGGATGCGACCATTACTGCCCAGGGCCGGGTGCAGGCCTTGAGCCAGGAAGGCGAGATGCAGTATTTTTCGTTGATCTTTGATGAACAGACCACCACCATTCGCCCCATCTGGCAGTACGTTAGCCGCCGGCGGATGGAGATCCTCCAGGAGCTGCAAGACAAATATCTGCAAACCTACATGGAGCAGGCGGCTGGTCAATAAGCGATTAGTACCAGAATGAAGATCACATTTGTTACGGGAAGCGGATAGCTTCCCGTTTTTTCTGGTATGATTGCCCCTCAGGAATTCAGTAAATGATGGAAACAACCAAAACCGTCAATCAACCTCAGTGGCTGCGCGGCGTCGCACAGGCCTTGCCCATCGTGATGGGTTACATCCCGATCGGGTTTGCGTTTGGTGTGCTGGCCCAGAAAGCCGGACTTTCGGTGTGGCATGCGCTGGCCATGTCGGTATTTGTTTTTGCCGGGTCTTCGCAATTGATCGCGGTAGGCCTGATCGCGGGCGGAGCTGCCCCGCTTTCGATCGTGATCACGACCTTCATTGTCAATCTGCGGCACATGCTGATGGCGGCTGCGGTTTCTCCCCACCTCAAAGGCTGGCGCAAGCGGGAACTGGCGGCTTTTGCCTATGAGTTGACTGACGAGACCTTTGCCTTGCATTCGGCCAGTTTTACCAGCCAGCCGCCTGTCAAGCCGGCGGTGTTTGCAAGCAATCTGGTTTCGCAATTGGCCTGGGTGGCTGGCTCCTGGCTGGGGGTGAGCATGGGGCAGTTGATCAAGGATGTGCGTCCCTATGGCCTGGATTATGCCCTGGCGGCCATGTTTATTGCCCTGCTGGTGGTACAGTTGACCAACCGGGTGCAGGTGGCGGTAGCTTTGGCGGCGGGTGTTCTGTCTTTGGGGCTCAAGTTTGCCGGGCTGGACCAATGGCATGTGATCCTGGCAACGGTGCTGGCAGCCACAATTGGCGTGGTGGTGGAACAATGCAATCATCAGAGATGATCTACCTGACCATAGCCGGCATGGCTTTGGTAACTTACCTGCCGCGGGTGGCGCCAGTGTGGTTTCTGGCTTCGCGCAGCCTGCCGCCGGTGGTGGTCGCCTGGCTGCGTTACGTGCCGCCGGCTGTGCTGGCAGCCATGCTGCTGCCTTCGGTGCTGGCCCCGGAAGGGGTGTTAAACCTGGGGCGGGACAATCTCTATTTTTGGGCAGCCTTGCCGACCCTGTTTGTGGCCTGGAAAACGCGCAGCCTGTTTGGCGCAGTGCTGACGGGCATGGTTCTGGTGGCCCTGGCCAGACTGATCTGGGGGTTGTAAGCGGCTTAATCCGCTGCCTGGGGAGAAGGTGCAGGGCTGTTTCCTTCGATGATCACCGCCACCAGCATGCCTGCCACGATCACCACCAGACCTCCCAGCTCGATCAGAGAATAGCTGGTACCGGGCACCATCAGCCAGGCCATCACAGCCGTAAAAATGGGTGCTCCGGCGATGAAGACTGCCATGGTGGTGGCCGGGACTTCGCGGATCAAATAGAACATGAAGGTGAACAGCACGCCGTAGGCGATGACGCCCAGACCCAGCAGATACCACAGAATATTCGACGGGAGTTGGAAAAGCTCCACTGGCGATACGGTTACGGCCAGCAAGCCCAGCAGAAGGAAGCGGCCAGCGATCAGGCTTGCCGGGCGCAGGTTGTCTGCCAGCAATCCCTTGGCCAGGATCAACGAGACGGCATAAGCCAGGGCCGAAGCAAGGGCGGCAGCGATGCCCAGCCATTGCACCTGAAATTGATCGAAGCGGTCGGCGTAAAAGATCAGGAAGCCCAGCAGGGCGATGCCGGTGGCGATCAGATCTTTTTTGGGGGCGGCATGGTGGAGGAAAATGAACATGAGGAAAGCCACCCAGGAGGGGAAGGTGGTTACTTCCAGAATCTTGTAGGTTACCGGTCCCACCTTATCGATGGCTACATTGCCCAGGTAAACTGCCAGAGCGGTGCTGACCGACAGACTGAAGAGCCGCACCACGCGGGAACGGTTCCAGTGGTTGCGGGGGTGATCCTTGATGAGCCGAATTTGCGCCTGATCAATCAGCAGGCAGGTGACCGTTGCCAACAGCGCCATCATGGCCGATGTGCTCAGAGGGCCGAGATAATCCAGGATGAGCCTGGCAATCACATCCCGTGCGGCAGTGCCAATGAAATAAAGCACCAGTAAAAAATACCGAAAATATTTGTTCATCTGCATCCTTTGCGCCAGCTAGCGTTCAGCGGATGGTTCTGCTGCCGGTTTTGCGGGCGCGTTGTTGAAAATCAAACACATCGAATTATAATCCTGATAGAATGTAGAAAAGGTTTTGGCTTGCAAGATTCCACGATGGATTGCGGCCGGTTCAAGAGGAGAACATGGAACGAAAGGTACCCAGCACGATCTCGGAAGAGATTGATCTTTATTTGCAGACCCTGTATTCCTTGCTGCGCTCTACGGCGGATGTGCAGCTGCGTACTTTGGAAGAAGTGCACAGCCGGATGAGTTCGTCTTTGCATCCGGATGCCAGCAGTGACAGGCCGGATGTTTCAGCTTTCATATACAGCCTGCTGCGCCTGCCATCGATGATGCCCCAGGTGAAATTGGTGGTATTGGGGCAAAGTCCGGCCGTCTATGCGCGGCATGGGTTTGGCGATGTGGAAAGCTGGCAGCCGGCATCGGCGCGTGCCCGGCGGCGGCGGGTGTATTTTGACGGCCGCAACACCCTGGCCTGTTATATCGCCAGCCGCTCGGACATTGATGATGTGGTGCCTGCCCTGACAGCTTACCAGATCGAATGGAACAAGATGAATCGCCAGCTTGCCACCTGCCCCAAAGAGATTATCGAGCGGGCGGCCGGCGACGCAGCAGCTTTTGCAGAACTGGCCGAACGGCTGAAAATGTCTGTCGAAGATCTTGAGCGGCTGCGGGTAGTTTTGGGGGCTGATTTTACAGCGTATTTGCAGCACATCGCCAGTCGGGAGTGCAATATCCGCATGCGGCAGTTGAACGGTTCACTCAGTGAATACCGGCGCGCGACCCGTACCTGGTGGGACAATATTCAGGAGGCTTATCCGGCCATTGCCAGCCGGCCGGTGTATTTTGTCTCCAGCAATACCCACAGCATGATCAACCTGGTGACCGGCTTTGCCTTCCAGCATGAAGCGGAATTGATCGCCTACCTGGAAAAGGCCGATACTGCCGAACTGCTGCAGGAATGGCAGGACATCCAGGCGCGCAATATCCCTTCCAACCGGGGCAACTTTCTGTATTATGTGTTGAAAAAATACCAGCAGACCGCTGCCGGGCGTCACCTGTGGGATGCCCAATTGGATTATGAGCGTCAGCATGGCATAACCCGTATTGCCAGCCACCATTCCTTCGATGTGGAAGCGCAGGTGATCGAAATGTCGCAGATCAATCCGCAGATGATGGACTTTCGCCTCAAGCAAAAGGATTGGTCTTTTCTGGCAGATACGGATGCTCTGATCCTGAACATCGATTATCCGCTGGGCATGTCGGCTTACAACATTCTCTCCAAGGTGGCCGAGCAGGTGGGTTCGGTGGAGGGTGTATACATCATGGGCAAGGCTGCTTCGCTGAACGGTAAACGCGGGGATGTAATGATTCCCACGGTGGTGCAGGATGAGCATTCCCACAATACCTACATGTTCCGCAATGCTTTCTCGGCGGCCGAGGTCAGCCCGTATCTGGTGTATGGCACTGTGCTGGACAATCAGAAAGCAGTCACCGTTCTGGGCACTTTTCTGCAGAACAAGCGTGTGATGGATGTGATCTACCGCGAGAGCTACACCGATATTGAGATGGAAGGTGGCCCGTATCTTTCGGCCATCTATGAGATGTATCGCCCCAAGCGTCACCCGGTCAATGAGATCGTCAGTCTGCATCGGGTGCCTTTTGATATTGGCTTGGTGCATTATGCCTCGGATACGCCGATGAGCAAGGGTGAGAATCTGGGGGCGGGCACGTTGTCCTATTACGGCATGGATTCAACCTATGCCACTTCGCTCGCGGTTTTACGGCGTATCTTTGAGCGGGAACAGCAGCGGCAACAAGGCAGACCGGATTGCCGTGAGGATTAAGTTGTCGTTGTACCCCGGCTTTATGTTTTCTTGTTTACCTATGTTCTGAGAACACCCGGGCCTCGACAAGCTCGGCCTGCGGTTTGTGCGTTCCCCGAGCAGGTCGAGGGGAACAGGGGATACGTCGGCACCGGCCTTGACAGGCATGGCCTCGACAGGCATGGCCTCGACAAGCTCGGCCACCGACAGGCTCGGTATGCGGATTGTGCGTTCCCCAAGCAGGTCGAGGGGAACAGGGGATTGCTTCGGCACCGGCCTCGACAGGCATGGCCTCGACAAGCTCGGCCACCGACAGGCTCGGCTACCGACAAGCTCGGTATGCGGCTTGCGCGTTCCCCGAGCAGGTCGAGGGGAACAGGGGATTGTTTCGGCTCCGGCCTTGACGGACATGGCCTCGACAAGCTCGGCCACCGATAGGCTTGGCAGTGGTATGACTTCCGGCTTTATGACTTGACCGATATATCTTATAGAACCAGAGATGGCAGTGTTTTTGGCGCAAAATGCCAAAAACACTGCCATCAAACTCTTCTTTCACGTCAAATCCCAGAGACCCGAAATGATCAAAGCATGTTGAGCTGTTCTTGCAGCTTGGCAGCAGTTTCCTGGAAGGTGGCCAGCTTCTGGCGTTCCTTGTCCACCACCTGGGGCGGCGCTTTTTGGGCAAAGGGACTGTTGAGCAGGGTCTCCAGGCGTTCGATCTGGCTTTGGGTTTCCTGCAATTCTTTTTCCAGGCGGGCTTTTTCTGCGCTGTTGTCCACAAAGTCTGCCAGGGGCAGGAAGACCTCCACCCCATTGACCACCAGTGAGAGCTGGCCTTGCGGTTTCTCGTCCATCGATTCGGTGATGGTCAATTGCTGCCTGTCCAGGTGAGCCAGCAAGGCAATGGCTTCGGTCTGGGTTTGCAGCATGGCACAGCTGCCGCCGGCGATGATGGTGGCTGGCAGGTGCAGGCTGGGCTGGATGGCTTTCTCGGCGCGCTGGTTACGGATGGCGCGCACCACATCCATGAACAGGTTGAAGTCGGCGATCTTTTCCGCTTCCCAGGCGGCTTCGGGGCGGGCTTCCGGCCAGCGGGCCATGATCAAAGCCTCTTCCCATCCGCTTTGCGGGCCGAGATGAGGGGAGTGTTCCTGTGCGGCCTGTTTGAGATGGCCCCATAATTCTTCGGTCACAAAGGGCGTCAGGGGGTGCAGCAAGCGCAGGCAGTTATCCAGCACGCGCACCAGGGTTTGGGCAGTGTAGAAGGCCCGGTCGCCGCCCTCGGCGATTTGCAGCTTGGAAATTTCCAGATACCAGTCGGCAAATTCACTCCAGAAGAATTCGTAGATCTGACGGCCAGCCTCGCCATATTGATAGGTCTGGAACAGGCGTTCCACATCCCGGATCAGGCGCTGCATGCGCGCCTCGATCCATGAGTCGGCCAGGGTCCACTGCGCTTCGGCCTGGGGTGCGGCGGGAGCTTTTTGCAGCGAGCCAATAATGAAGCGGCCGGCGTTCCAGATCTTGTTGGTGAAGTTGCGGTTGCCTTCCACTTTTTTGACCGACAGGTTCATATCGTTGCCAGGGGTGGAACCCACCAGCAGGGTAAAGCGCAAGGCGTCTGTGCCCATCTCGTCCATCACTTCCAGGGGGTCGATCACATTGCCTTTGGTCTTGCTCATCTTCTGGCCGTGTTCGTCGCGAATCAGGCCATGCAGATAGACGGTGTTGAAGGGCACCTGGCCGGTGAATTCCAGGCCAAACATGATCATGCGCGCTACCCAGAAGAAGAGGATGTCGTAACCGGTTTCCATCATGCTGGTCGGGTAGAAGTACTGGTAGTCGGGGGTTTCGTCTGGCCAGCCCAGGGTGGAGAAGGGCCACAGGCCGGAGGAGAACCAGGTATCCAGTACGTCAGGATCCTGTTCAATGCTGGCGCTGCCGCATTTGGCGCATTGCGTGGGGTCCTGGCGCGAAACAGTTTCTGCCCCGCAGTCGGCGCAGTACCAGACCGGGATACGGTGCCCCCACCATAACTGGCGGCTGATACACCAGTCCTGGATGTTCTCCAGCCAGTTGTAATAGATCTTGGTGAAACGTTCCGGCACGATCTGGATACGGCCATCGCGCACAGCTTCCAGGGCGGCATCGGCCAGAGGCTTGATGGTAATGAACCACTGGGTGGAGATCATCGGTTCGATGATCTCCCCGCCGCGCTGGGAGCGCGGCACGCTCATCTGGTAGTCCTGTTCCTTGATGACCAGATCTGCGGCGCGCATGTCGGCCCAAATCTGCTTGCGGCACTCGAAGCGGTCCTGGCCGGCATAGGGGCCGCCGTTCTCGTTGATGTGGGCGGTCTTGGTCATGATGTTGATCAGCTCCAGACCGTGCTTTTCACCGATCTCGTAGTCGTGCGGGTCGTGGGCTGGCGTGATCTTGAGGGCGCCTGTGCCAAACGCCATGTCAACATATTCATCGGCGATGACCGGCACCTGGCGGTTGAGGATGGGCACCAGCACCATCTTGCCTACGAATTTTTTGTAGCGCTCATCATCAGGGTGAACGGCCACGGCGGTGTCGCCCAGGATGGTCTCTGGACGGGTAGTGGCCACCGGCAGAAAATCGCCGGAGCCATCGGCCAGCACGTACTTGAAGAAATACAGCTTGCCAGATTCGTCGGAGTATTCCACCTCGAGGTCGGAGACGGCGGTTTGCAGGCCGGGCGACCAGTTGATGAGGCGCGGGCCGCGGTAAATCATTCCTTTTTCGTATAGCCGAACAAAGGCTTCGCGCACAGCCGCAGAGAGACCTTCGTCCAGGGTGAAACGCTCGTAGCGCCAGTCGCAGGATGCGCCCATGCGGCGGATCTGGCTGGTGATGTGACCGCCGTATTCTTCCTTCCAGGCCCAGGTGCGTTCCAGAAAAGCTTCGCGCCCCATGCTTTCACGAGAGAGGCCTTGTTCCGTCAGAGAGCGTTCCACCAGCAGTTGGGTGGCAATGCCGGCGTGATCAATGCCTGGCACCCACAGGGTGGGGATGCCTTTCATGCGGTGATAGCGGATCATCAGGTCTTCCATGGCCACGAACATGGCGTGCCCCAGATGCAGCTTGCCGGTGACGTTGGCCGGGGGAATGGAGATGACGTAGGGCTTGATTTCCTTATTGAAGCCGGGATCGCCCGGTGACTGGCTGGGCTGGAAGTAGCCGCTTTGCTCCCACCATTGGTACAGGCGCTGCTCGGTGGCGGCAAAATCATAGGTCTTGGGAAGTTCTGTTTTGGGCATGTCTGCCTCCATTCATTATATTGATAAAGATAATTACCAGATCTAGTGTCTTTGAGAGGGAACTTTCCATTCGCGTGCCCTCTGGCTTCGCCATCTACGAGGATGATAACAGGCTCAGCCTGCGTTTATTTCGCATTTTGTGCCTCCGCACCCTGAGCTTGTCGAAGGGTGCAGGGTTGCGGAATCCACCCCAATGGATGCGTTTAAAAAAATAAACGCATCCGTCCCTGAGGACGAAAGCGTTGGGCTTCCGCGGTACCACCTCATTTCGCCAGTTGCATGTTCTGGCGCTCTCGTTCCTGGACGGTGCGTTGGCGTTAATCCAGGCTGCGCTGTAACGGGCTTACCCGTGCCGTTCTATTTTCCCGTTGGGATTTCTTCGGCAGCTTTGCCAGACGACTTCAACCGTGCATTTCCTGGGGAGGCTCTCAATCCGGGACCTCCTTCCCTGTCAGGCTGCGGGCGGCCTACTCCTTCTGGCTGCTTGTATCAGATTGCCCTGATTATACAAAAGTTGGTGGGTTGTGTCAATCTTGACAAGTCCTGAAATCATGGCTTTCTCAAAGTTAATTTTCCATTTGTTTCTTTTATTGATGGCACAAGGCCGGACGAAAGACGGTCTGTGCATCACCGGGGTTTATTCACCCCACCCCTCG
>JAGVAB010000007.1 GCA_020060485.1 Anaerolineales bacterium | reverse complement strand
TTTCATGAGAAGGTCTCCTTTGATTTTTTGGTTGAAAAAGAAAGAATGAAAACCGATGGGAAATGATAAACTGGCTTACCCGCTCACGCCGCCGATGGAAGCAGGAGCGCCTGCGCCAATGATGAAGAGGGACAGGGTAACGATGAGCAGGATCAGGCGGGCTTTGTCAGCGCTGATGGAACCGGCGGAAAGGGCAAGTTTGGTGAAGGTGTGTTTCATGAGAAGGTCTCCTTTTGAAAGCAAATAGGTGGTTCAACATTATCATTATGACAAATGGCGGTCTCAAAACAGGCATCAAAACGGTTTAAAAAATCAAAAAAGCCGGTATATTTACCGGCTCTAATCTAATTCTTAAGAAATTTGTTGGATTTAGCGTGTCAATAAAAGAAATAATTCCTGGGTTTGTGGCGATGGCGGCACTTCAATCTCTTTCATCAGGATCGATTTGCATTGTTCATATTGGCGGACAACTCCGGCACGGTTGCCCTGGGCGGCGTGAATGCGCATCAACATCCGGTGCGCTGATTCGAAGCATGAGTCGGCAGTCAATGCCTGTTGGCAATACGATAAAGCCCGCGGGAAGTTTTTCTCGGTCAGGTGATATTCAGCAAGCTGGATCAGGATGCCGAGGTAGTTTTGCTGCAGATGCTCTCTGGCGGATGCCACCCAGTCATCATCCAGTTCCGGCAGGAATGGGCCGTGGTAGTGGGAAATGGCGTTTTCCATGTGCGTGATGGCAATTGTGGGGTCTTTGGCTTTTTTTGCCTGGGCAATCTCTGCCTGGAAATTCTCCAGATCATATTCATAATCCAGGGTGTGATTATAGGTATAGTACTCATCCTGAAAAGAGATGGTATCTTTGCCAACCGCGTGACGCAATCTGTAGATTGTGTTCTTGATCCTGAATTTGATCTCGTTGGGTGGGGCATCTGGCCAGAAGTAGAGGCCAATTTGATCCTTGTTCAGACCTTCGGGATGGGCCAGCAGCAAAAAGAACAGGTCTCTGGCAACTGTGGTTTTCCAGTCATTGCTGGTTACCCAGTGGTCATTGATCTTGACCTGCATTTTGCCCAGCGATTGGATGTGGATTTTTGGAGGGGAAAAAGGTACTGCCGAGGCATATTTGCGCAATTCCTTGCGGATGTTGGGTACCCTTTGCTCAAATTCTTCAATTCTGCGAACCAGTTCCAGAATTTGCGGGCTGACATCACGGGTTTGGGCCAGTTCCATCAAAGAGTCTTTAATTCCCCAGCCGGACGAAATCAAAGGGTTGCGCTTTTCATAAGAAGATGTGCAGGCAAGGATGTTGATGAAGTGCTGCTGGGCATTTTCCAACAGGTCACATTTGGTGCAGGCGATGGCAAGGAAGAGTTGAGCCTTTTCAACCTGATATTGGTGACCTTCCTTGACAAAGAAATGAATATCGTTGTGCAAATTTTTCAGGGCCGTTTCAGCCTGATCGCTCCACAAGAGGTAGCCATTCCATTCCAGATTGGCAAGGGATTTTTCAAGACTGCCGCCGGACGCATTGGCTCTCTCTTTGGCAGATTGTAAGAGACTGAAAGCCAGGCTTTTATCCCCTTGTTGGGAGGCAAGTGAAGATTCCTCCAAATCGAGATAGGTCAGCAGGAAAGAATCCTGAATGGTTTCTGCAATGGGTCTGGCCTGGCGGTATGCGCTGAAGGCTTCGTCGATGGCTTCCACCTCGCGGTAGACGTCTCCGATTCCTGTCAAGGTGTAGGCTTGCATGCGATTGAAACCGCTCACCCGGGCGTGGTGAAAAGCTTTTTCAAAAGAATCGCCGGCTGCTTCATATTCCCCCATTAATTGCTGGAGAACACCCAGATTGTTAAACAGGTTGGCCAGCCAGACGGAATTGGTGGTCTTATCCCAGAAGCCACGCGCCTTGAGGTACATTTCTCTGGCGGCTTCGTAGCTGCCTTGTGCTTGCTGCACCACACCGATTTCCATCGAAACAACAGACTGATTGTGCTGGTCTCCGGCATTCTGAAATGAAACCAGGGATTCGGTCAGCCAGTGAATGGCTTCATCGAACATGCCTTGCTGGAAAAGGCTGACGCCTTTTGAGCGCAGGGCTTCTGCTTTAAATTCGAGCAATGACTCATCCCTGGCGATTAGATCAAGCACCTGGTCTGTATCCTTGCTGGCGGCCTGGTGATCCCCGATGATGCGGTGGATTGAGGCGCGCCGCACAAGAGAGCGGGCAAGGTAGAGCTTGTCCTGGGGGTACTGCATGGCTTGAATGGCTTGATCCAGCAGGGAAATTCCGTTCAGCGGGTTGCCCTGCATGCTGACCACGCTGCCATGCAGCGAAAGCAGGGCAGGGTGCCGGTTGAGGACAGCAAGCGGGATCTTCGAAAGCCAGGTGGTGAGCAATTCCAGCCTGCCGCTGGAGATCAGTTGCGGGCCAGCCATTTCGATCAGAGACAGCAGTTTTGCGTCTTGGCCAAGTTGTTGGTAAAGCTGGTAGGCCAGTTCCCATTCCTGCTGTGTGGTGTAAACCTGTGCCAGGTGAAGTTGTATCTTGGCAACTTCTTGGGGGCGGGTGGACAGGATACGGTTTTGCAGGAAATCCAGAAAAATGCGATGATAGCGAAGCCAATCACCTTCGGTGCCGACTGGCGTGACAAACAAGTTGCGCTGAATGACAAATTCCATCATCTGACGCCAGTTGATGTCCGAAAGAACCAATGCTTCTTCTATGACCTGTTTGCAAAAGCCTTCGTTAAATTCTTCCAGAAGAGAAGTGCGCAGCAGAAAATCCTGGATCTGCGGGGGCTGCTGCTCCAGGAGGGCGGCGAAATATTCATTGACACCAACCCCGGAAATCCGGCTGACCAAGGATTGCGAAGAACCCACGAAGGAATTGATCTGACTGGAAAGCAGCAGGCCAGTCACCCAGCCTTCGGTTTGTTGATGGAACTCGCTGGCGGTTTGTTCACTGATGGATTTGTGGTGATTTTGCAAAAAGAGCTGCTGGATCTCCTCGGCAGTGAAGGCGAGTTCTTCATAACTCAGACCGCCTACCAGATTGCGTGCGACGAGGATGGTCATGTCTGGCAGGCTGAGCAGTTTGCGGGATGTGATTAGCAAGGTGCAATTGTCATCCACGTGCTGAACAAAATCAGAAACAAAGGTGTTGATGGGTTCAACGTCGTCTACCAGATGAAAATCTTCCAGGGTAATGATGAAATGCTCGGTGATATTCTCATAGGCATCGTTGATAACGGTGGAGACAAGGTAGTTCAGGTCGAGTGTGCCCTGAGAGGCGTTGTGCAGTGCAGTGAAGGAGCTCTGCCCAAAGGCGGGGAATTTTACCTGAATGGAAGAAATGAAGTGGGAGAAAAAGCGCAGGGGGTCCTGGTCATGGGCGCTGATCGAGTACCAGCATACCGGGAATTCGATCTTTTCGGCAAAATCAACCAGAAGGGAAGTTTTGCCGTAACCGGCGGGTGCCACCACCAAGACAAGTTTCTTGTCCAGCAGATCGAACATTAAATCCAGAAGCCGCTGGCGGGATAAAAGATCGTTGCGCCTGCGAGGTGCCAGAATCCGGGTTCGAACAATGGGTCGATCAAGCATCATCTTGTCATTGGTAGCCTTGAATTGGCTGAAGCAGACGCATACCTGAGCTATCTTTCAGGGTTTTTCCCGGGCAATCAGCATTTGAAAAAAAGTAAAAAACAAATCAGACTGCTCATATAAGCGCTGTCTTATTCTATGATAACAGGAAAATCAATCTCAGAGCAGGATTTCTGGGATGGGATTCACGCAGATTGAAGCAGGCATCAATTATTCTGGCTGGCCTTGAGATGTTTCCCCTAATATTTTACCCCTTTCAGCTGTCAAATGGGTTAGCCAGTTGGCGGTTTTTTGTATCCTGTTCTGGCGATCAAGCACGAGAAATCAAAGGAGGGTCTCTGGTATCTGCTGTGGACTTCCCAAAGAACTCAGAGGATTTCTTTAAAAGCACAACAAATTCAGTTATAACCCACATTCCGCACCCCTGAGTGGCGAAAAAGGGAATTATCGGATAAGCTTGGGGCATGAACGCAGAACAACGATATGAAACCCAACGAATGGATCA
>JAGVAB010000142.1 GCA_020060485.1 Anaerolineales bacterium | reverse complement strand
TTGAGGGGTGGGGTGCAGAAACCCCGGCGATGTACGGAAACCGGGGTCATTGGCCTGTAATTTGGCGTCATCATTAAGATAAGGGAACTGCAAATTAACTTTGAGAAAGCCATGGTTTCCCCTCAATTGAACGTTGCAGGCGGCGGCAAAATGTGATACAAAACACACAGACAACCACACCAGCCGGCCTGCATGTTCAGGTGTTGCAGGTGCTGGAAAGTTAACTGAATGGAGCATGGCAGATTCAATGAGCAAACCTTATCGTGGAAAGATTTTATGGGTGGATTTGAGCAGCGGCACCTGCTGCGACGAAACTGTCCCTGACAATATTTATGAGCAGTTCCTGTCCGGCCTGGGGCTGGCAGCGGCCGTGCTCTACCCGCGCATCCCGGCTGGCGCAGACCCGCTAGGGCCGCAGAATATCCTCGGTTTTGTTTCCGGCTTGCTGACCGGCACCGGCAGCCTGTTCACTGGCCGCTGGATGGCGGTGGGCAAGTCGCCACTTACCGGCACCTGGGGCGATGCCAATTGCGGCGGATATTTCTCCCCGGCCATCAAACAATGCGGTTACGACGGCATCTTTTTCAGCGGCATCAGTCCGCAGCCGGTTACCCTGGTGGTGGATGCTGCCGGGGCGCGCCTGTGTGATGCCTCTGATTTGTGGGGCAAAGATACGGTGGAAACCGAAGCGGCTCTGCTGGCACAGTACACCAATGGCCATAAACCGGCTGTGGCATGCATTGGCCCGGCGGGCGAGCGCCTGTCGTTGATCTCCGGCATCAGTCATGACTTTGGGCGCATGGCTGCCCGTTCCGGTCTGGGGGCGGTCATGGGTTCCAAGCGTCTTAAGGCAGTTGTGCTGGGCGGGGTGCGTCCCATTCAGTGTGCCGACATGCCCGCCATGCGCCGTTTGAGTGACCGCTGTGGGCGCTTCTTCCGTTTCAAATATCCCGCCCCTCCGGCCGGCTGGTTGCCTGCGATGGGCGGGCTGATGCGTGATCTGCCCCTGGCCGTATCCCTGGACGGCCTGATCTCGATGATGCTCTTTCAAAAATGGGGAACGGGCGGCATGAACCAGATGTCAGTAGCCTGGGGCGACGCCCCGGTCAAGAACTGGGCTGGCAGCAATCGGGATTTCTCCGCCCGGCAGACAGCCAGTCTGAATCCCGACCGGGTGATTGACCGCGAGATGCGCAAATACCATTGCTATTCTTGTCCGCTGGGCTGCGGCGGCATTTGCTCTTTCAACGGCGGCGAAACCCACAAGCCCGAATATGAGACCGTGATGGCCTTTGGCAGTCTCTTGCTGCACAATGACCTGGAGATGATCTTCGAGATCAACGAGCGCCTCAACCGGGCGGGGATGGACAGCATCTCGGCTGGCGGCACAGTGGCCTTTGCCCTGGAATGTTTTGAGAGGAGTATTTTCACAGCTCATGATACCCAGGGCGTCAATCTCACCTGGGGCGATCCGCAGGCCATTCTCTGGCTGGTGGACAAGATGATTGCCCGCGAGGGCCTGGGTGATCTGCTGGCAGATGGCGCCTGCCGGGCGGCAGCCCGCCTGGACGGTCACTATGACGGCCAGAGCGCCATCCATGCCGGCGGGCAAGAGATCGCCATGCACGACCCGCGCCTTGACCCTGGCTACGGCCTGCATGCCAGCGTGGAACCCACCCCTGGCCGGCATACCACCGGCGCCCAGACCTATTATGATATGTACCGTTTGTGGACGCGGGTCAAAGGTTTGCCACGCCCGGCCCTGTTTTCTTCCAAGGCCGAAAAATTCCGCAGCGGCAAGAAATTGATCGACGCGGCTGTAGCAACCAGCTGCTACACCCAGTTGTATAATGGGGCTGGTTTGTGCATGTTTGGGGCTTTCCTGGGGGCTGACCGGCTGCCCATTTTCGAGTGGCTCAATGCGGCCACCGGCTGGCAGCGCACGCCCCAAGAATACATGGAAATTGGCCGCCGCATCCAGACCCTGCGCCAGATGTTCAACATCCGTCAGGGAATTGACCCGCGCAGCCTGAAGATCAGCCGTCGGGCAGTCGGTCTGCCGCCGCAAACAGAAGGCGCCAACCGCGGCCGAACTGTGGAACTGGATGAGATGATGTACGATTACTGGCGCGCCATCGGCTGGGACGAGAACAGCGGTATACCGCTGCCAGAAACGATCGAAGCATTAGGTTTGGAAATATTGGGGGAGGAAAAAGTTGGCATACTGGATTACTGAACAATGCACCGGCTGTACAGCCTGTGTGCGCATCTGCCCTGCGCAGGCCATTCGGGGGGAGCGCAAACAAATGCATGTCATCATCGCCTCTGCCTGCATTGACTGCGGGGCTTGCAGCCGGGTCTGCCCGGTGGACGCAATTCAGAACCCGCAGGGATTTGCCACCCGGCATGTTAAACGCTCCCTGTGGCCAAAGCCGATGATCGACCCGGCGCAATGTGTGAGCTGCGGGGTGTGCATTCAGTCCTGCCCGGTAAGCTGTCTGGGCTGGGAAGACCCCGGTGGAAGCAACGGCGGCCACGCCCTGCCACATCTGCTGCAAGCGGCGCAGTGCATTGCGTGTAGTATTTGTGCGCTGAGCTGCCCGGTAGAGGCGATCACCATGCACGCCCCGGAATCAGAATTCAGCAAGCTCCCTGGCTTGTAAAGTGCGGGAAGTATGGAATTCTCATCAGGCTTCATAGGCCGGGGCAGGAAAAGAAACGTACTGAGGCCGTCCCAAAAGGGCGGCCTCAGTTTCATTAAGAACGAGAAATTTCTTTATCCAAGGCAAAAAAGAGGTTTTTGAGGAAAAGACAAAAAAATACC
>JAGVAB010000060.1 GCA_020060485.1 Anaerolineales bacterium | reverse complement strand
GGTATTTTTTTGTCTTTTCCTCAAAAACCTCTTTTTTGCCTTGGATAAAGAAATTTCTCGTTCTTAATGAACCAGAGGCCGCCCTTTTGGGACGGCCTCGTTGGAGTTTGCAAGCCTGGCTGTGATCAGTCCACACTGAAGAAGACTGCCCGCGAAAGAATATACACAAAATAGATGAGGATGAGGTAGATGGCGTGACCTTTTTTGAGTTTGCCGCCGCTGAACCACAGGATTGCCCATAAAATTGAGCCAGTCGCAATTGCCCAGGGAAGGTCCCAGGCCAGCAGTGGCCGCGGCGCCCAGTAGGTCGAGACAACCGCACCACTACCAATCGCCAGCAGGGGATTGGTGATGTTGCTGCCCACCAGAGCGCCCAATGAAATGCCGTGTTCCTTGTTGCCGATACCGGCAATGGCGGTGGTCAATTCCGGCAAAGCTGAGGCGACACCCAGGGTAACCACACCGATCAGGGAACCGCCAACGCCGGTGCGATTCACCAGAAGCTCGGTCAATTCCAGTACAACGGTGGCAGCCACAATGGTCAGGCCGATTAGCAGTAATGAGACTAATGAGTCAATCACAACTTCCTTGCTTGATTGAGGCACATTTTCTGCAATTTTTTCGCTTTCGTGTACGTTGTCTTCTTTTTTGAAATGTTTGCGTTCGTCTACGTATAAGTAATAATTGTAACCAAGGAACGCTACAATAAGAACGATGCCATCAAGACGAGAAAAGCCACCATTCAGCCCCATGAGAAGACAAAGCAGCGAAGCAGCAACCATCGGAAGCATGCTTTTCCATAACATGTATCTGCGGAAGTACATGGTGCCAGCCAACAGGACAACAATACCCATAATGAGGGTTTGCTGCACCACATCCGAACCAATATTGGCCCCCAGCACAATGGCCGAGCCGGTTTTATAATCCAATGTACCTGCTAAAATATTGACCGAGGCAGTAAGATGAGACGTGATCTCAGGAATACTGGTAGCCACTGATATTACTGTCATCCCCATGAAAGTTGATGACAGATTAAAGTAAGATGCAATCCCAACCAGCTTCTTGACCGCCTCGTTGGCGCTGAGTACCAGCAAGGCCAGAGCGGCAATACCGATGAGGGAGACGACCCAAAGACTTTGCGAAGCTAACACAATGTTCCTCCAAAATAAGATAATAAATGCTCTTTGCATAAAGAGTTAATATACGGGCCCGTTCCAGCCAGCTGGATACTACGACTCACACAAGCTTGTAGTATACCCAATATAGTTTACAAGGTCAAGATTATTGGGAAATATTATCGGGGATTTTTCGCTGGATTTAACCAAATCTTAACAGCTTTTCTGGTTTTGGCGCAGGTTTATGACCGTAATCAACAGTTATTGGGGAAATTTCGGCGTTTTCCAGCATTAACGGGTGTCATCCAGAGTGTTAAAAAGCAAATCCGGATTATTTGCAGAAATCCCTGCGTCCAGAAAATAAGCCGGATTGATTAATAAATTGGTACAGTACACCATTTGTTTGAATGTTTTATGTGGTTAGCGTCACCTTGCGCAATCCACGCGGTGATTCGGGGTCAAATCCTTTGACACGCGTCAGATGATAGGCAAATAACTGGGCTGGTGTGATGCATGCCATCGGACTGATCCATTCCGGGATGCCCGCTGGCAGGGGGATGGCAACATCAGCCAGTTCCAGGGCTTGTTCCCGGTCCGAGATGACCAGGAGATCCACCCGGTGTTCCTGCTTGAGGGTATTCACCAAGTTGAGCAGATCATCAAAGACGGCTCCAGATGGCATGACTGCAAATACTGGAAATCCCTGGCTGACAACGGCGATCGGGCCGTGGCGGAAATCGGCTGAGGAGTAGGGGGCAGAGATGATATAGGCCATTTCTTTGAGCTTCAGCGACCATTCATAAGCGGTAGCATAATTGAAGCCGCGCCCGCAGATCACACATTGCTGCATGTAGCGGTAGCGTTCGGCAGCGCGGGCAATGGTTTCTTCCTGGGCGAGCAGAGTTTGCAGGGCTTCGGGCAGTTTTTTGAGCTCCTCCAGCCGCTGGTAGTCGCCTTTGAGGGCAATGGATAACAGGGCAATGCTCAATAATTGGGCAGTATAACTCTTGGTGGCGGCTACGGCCAGTTCCGGTCCGGCGCTGATATCGATGTGCAACTGGCTGGCCTGGGCCAATGGAGATTGGGCGTCGTTGGTAAGGCACAGGCTCAAGGCTCCCTGGCGGCGGCCTTCGGTGATCACGCTGAGAATGTCCGGTGATCTGCCGGATTGCGAGATGCCTACCACCAGGGCATTCTGCAAACGCGGCGGCTGTTGATACACACTGAACAGTGAAGGGCCGGCCAATGCGATGGGCAGTTGATTATATGCTCCCCACAGGTATTTGGCGTACAGGCCGGCATGGTCAGAAGTGCCGCGGGCCGCAAGAAAAATAAAGTTGATCTCGTGCCGGGAAATGGTCTCTGCAATCTTTTGAATATGTTCCCATTGCTGCTCCAAAAGACGGGCAAGCAACAGGGGTTGTTCCAACAGCTCATCTCGCAAACTCATTTTGTCCTCTCAATCCGGGGTGATCCAGTGTGGGGTTTGTCAAATTCTGCGGTTGGCGCCGCGCTGCATGATAGTGTAGAAACGATATTTGTCGCCGCGATAGGTGGATTTGACATATTCCACCGGGTGCAAACCGTCTGAATAGGTGGTAAAGCGCGCCAGCATAACTGGTGCGCCGCTGTTTAGACCAAGCAATTCTGACTCGCGCGGGCTGGCCAGCGTGGCTTCCAGTTCCTGTTCGGATTCCAGGTAGCGGAGGTTAAATTTGTCGCTCAGAGTGGCATACAGCGACGCTGACGAAAAGTCAACTTCTGCCAGGGCAGCACACTCATCGAAATGAATGTAGGCGCTTTCCAGCGCCAGGGGCAGGCCATCGGCCAGCCGTACCCGTTCCAGAAAGAAAACCGGGCAGCTTGCTTCCAGGGCCAGATGGCGGGCTACTTCTTCCCCGGCGGGCACCATGGCCTGATGCAGAACGCGTGCGCCAGGCTGGATACTGCGGGAGCGCATTTCATCGGTGAAGCTGGTCACGCTGGTGATCTGCTGGCGAAGTTTGGGCGGGGCGACAAAACTGCCGCGCCCCTTTTGGCGGTAGATGATGCCTTCGGTTTCCAACTGGCGCAAGGCCTGGCGTACCACCGAACGGCTGACGCCGAAATGGGCTTGCAAATCGCCTTCGGATGGCAGCGGGTCATGTGTGTTCAGTGCCTGGTTTTGCATCCAGGTTTGCAAATGCTCCTGCAACTGGTAGTAATAGGGCAGCGGACTGTTGAAGTCGATCTTACCGGAGAGGTTCATATTTGGGACCTGTGCTGGATTTGGTACAGATGCTTGTACGCCTGTACGTACAGGATAGCATGAACGATTGATTGTGTCAAGCTGTTTTGGATGAAAGAATTCACCGTCCACTTCGGCAGGCTGAGTGAACGGCGTTATGGTGGCGAGGGTGAGATGGGAATGGCACACCCTCGCGGGTGCTCACGACCAAATTGGGGATTAAAGAATTCACCGTCCACTTCGGCAGGCTGAGTGAACGGCGTTATGGTGGCGAGGGTGAGATGGGAATGGTACACCCTTGCGGGTGCTCACGACCAAATTGGGGGGATTAAAGAATTCACCGTCCACTTCGGCAGGCTGAGTGAACGGCGTTATGGTGGCGAGGGTGAGATTTGAACTCACGACCAAGGGCTTATGAGTCCCCTGCTCTACCACTGAGCTACCTCGCCAAACCGCTTCCTATGGGAAGCGCCAAAATCATACTATGAACTCAAGGTTTTGTCAACAAATTGACGTTGTAAGGCATCTATGGCATCAGCGCCTGGTAGAAGAGTCCTTGAATGGCTTCTACATTGGGGAGCAAAACCTGGGCGCCGGTTTCTGTAACGAAGGAGGTGACATGATCCGATGTCAGGTTATATAGCCGCATGCGGCCTGGCTGGGTCAGATCAACAGCCAGGGGCACCAGGGGCAGGATATCTTGCAGGCTCAGGTCAGTATCCACATTAGCTCGATATTGTTCGTATAGGGCGGGGGCTTTGGTCACGGCATCAATGGAAACCATGCCGCGAAAGAGGGCCAACAGAACCTCGCGTGAGCGGCGGGCACGGTTGAAGTCGCTGGTGGTGTAGCGGGCACGCACGTACCACAAGGCTGTTTGGGCATCCATATGATTCGAGCCTGCCCGGATGGTGCAATACCCATTGACTGCCTGGGGCAGGTCGCATTTGTCGGTCAGGTCTGTGGCGGCCTCCACCACGATCCCTCCCAGGGAATTGACAATGTTGGTAAAGCCCTCGAAATTGGTCATGATGTAGTGATCCGGACGCACGCCAAAGTTGACGGCAAATGTCTCTGCCAGGGTTTGAAAACCAAAGGAATGGGCTACATTGATACGATTATCCTGATGTCCGGGGATGTGAACATAGAGATCACGCGGAAAAGAAATGACGCTGGCTGTGCCTTGTGCCGGATTGAGTGATACCCACAGGATGACATCTGTGCGGTAACCACGCATCCCAGGGCGTTCGTCAACGCCGAGTACCAAAATGTTGACCTGTCCTGCGGGCCGATTCAACCAGGGCGTGGGCAGCGGGGTGGCCGAAGGTTCCGGCGTGGGCGATGCGGTCATGGTCAGATGGATGGTAGGGGTTGGCAGCTTCGGCTGGTAAGGCAGCGGAGTGGGGAAAACTGGCGCAGCAGGCTCGGGCGTATCTACCACGGGCGTGATGCGCGTTTCATCCACGTAACGAATGGGAAGGCTGCAGGCCAAAAGGACTGCAGCCAGGATGGTGAGGATGATCAGGCGTTTTTGCATTGGTTGATCTTGCCAGTATTTGGCTGGACTGTGCCAGGCTTTATTGCGCAGGCAGAACAGTGATGTAGAACTGCTGGTCTACCCACAGACCGCCGCGATCCACGCTGCGGATCATGATGTTGTAGCTGCTTTTCAGGGAGGCATCCAGCATGGTATTGGTAACGAGAACGTTGTTTTGCAGGGTGAAGGGGCCGGTCTCGCCGCCAAACAGGGAATAGGTATGGCTGTCGCCGTTGTCGGGGTCGCTGGTGATCAGGACGCCAACCACAGTGCCCGCTGGCTGGCCGGAGGCGACCGATGAGTTGCTGATGCTGATGCTGGTGGGCGCTTCGTTCACATCAATCACGGTGATCCAGAAGTTCTTTTCCAGGCTCTTGCCGCCGCGGTCTGTGGTGCGGACGCGGATGGTGTAGAGGCTTCTGGCTTCATAGTTCAACGGTGCGGTAGCGATCAGGCTGGCGCCCGAAAGGGCAAAGGGACCGCCATCTGAGCTGAGCAAAGTCAGGGTATGGCTGTCACCCGGATTGGGATCTGCGGTGGTGAAAATGCCGATCACTGTGCCGGCAGATTGATTCTCAATGATGCTGTCATTGGAGAGAGTCAAATCCAGGGGAGCCAGGTTGGAATCAAAGGTGGGCGTTGGGAATGGCGTTGCGGTTTTGAATGGCGGAATTGTGGCTGTTGGCCAGGGTGTCCAGAGAGGCGGGCGGGTTGGCACAACGGTGGGCCGGAAGGGAACAAAGAACCGCTGGCCGACTGTGATGGAATAGGAACTGCCAAGGCAGTTGAATCTTTGCAGATCGGGAACGCTGACCTGATAGCGATAGCTTAAGGAAGTCAGTGTGTCGCCAGATTGGATCGTGTAGGTTGTCCAGCCCAAAGGTGGGGCGCTGCAAAGAATGGGTGTGAGCGTCGCCTGGGGGGTGAAGGTGGCCGTCGGCGCGGATGGCGGCAGGTAAATGACCGTGTTGGGCAGCAGGGAATCGCTGACCAGGCAGTTTCCTTCTTTCAGAACAGTTTTCGTTGATTGATGCGATGTTGCCAGCGTGTCCAGGGTGTCACCGGCCTGAACCGTGTAGGCAAGCCAGCCCTGGGGTGTCTGGCAGGTGCTGGTAGGAGAGGAAATGGGTCCCGTTGTGGTAATTCCGGAGGGTGTGGCGGTGTGGGGCACGATCACCAGGGTTTTTTCCGAGAACAAGGCAGACGGGGCGGTGGCTACAACCATTTCGGTGGCAGCAACCGCAGTTCTTTCCGGCACAATGGCCGTCATGTTTTCCGCAACCGACAGTGACAGCGCTCCCAAAACGATGACAGTGGAAGTGAGTGCGGTAAATAGTCCCAGCAAAAGTTCTCGCAAGTTTTTCATAAGATCACCCAGCTTGTACTTCTTCTTCATCCAGACGGAACGGGAAGAGAACGCTGAACGTGGTGGTATTCCCTGGATCGCTTTCAACCCAGATGCGGCCTTTATGGGCTTCTGTCAGGGTTTTGGCAATTGAAAGCCCAACACCCTGGTCGCCTAGCCCGGAGATCTCCGGGTGGTCCTCGAGATAGGTGCGCGAGAAGACACGCGGCAGATCATCCATGGCGATGCCGCCGCCAGAATCGGTCACCTGGATCATAAAGTGAGGCTGCTCAGCCTGGGTTTCAACATTCACATGCAGGCTGATCGAGCCTTCCTTGGGGGTGGCGAGGATCGCATTTTGCATCAGATAGAAGATCACCTGTTCAATTGAGTCTTCATCCACGTGCACTGATGGAATGTCTTCTGGCAGGTCGAACCGCAGACCGATGTCCTTGTCGCGCAAGGCGTTGCCCACCCTGGCAATTGTCTTGTCAATAATGGCATTGAAATCCACTGTTACAACGCTGGTCTCACGGTCTCCAGAGCGGTTGATGATGGCATTGATCTCTTCAAGCAGTTTTTCCATGCGCTGGGTGGCCTGCCTGACGCGGAGCATGAGGCGGTGCTGCAGGGCGCCCAGGATGCCGGTTTTTTCGGAAAGCAGCAGATCAGAATAGCCCACGATCGAGGCCAGAGGCTGGCGCAGTTCCTGGCCAAGGCCGATGATCATTTTCTGGTCACTGGCCGACAAGGGTGCCGGACCGTTGATCTGGTTTTCCAGAATGGCGATCTTGCTATTGGCGCTGCCCAGGGCGTTTTTGAGCTGCGCAGTTTCTTCCAGCGTCATGCGGAATTGGGCTTCCAGATCTGGTTCTTCGGCCCGGGCGGCCTGAAGGCTGCGGCGCAGGTCTTCATTTTCGGCCCTGAGTTGTTCCAGGCTGTTTTTCAGCAGTTCATGTTGCTGCTGCAACTCGAACAATTCGGTACCTTCAGCACCGGATTGCTGCCGCATTTCCCGGGCCAATGTCTGGTTTTCTGTCTGGAGTTCCTGTATCGTTTGACGGGTTTCGGCCAGCTCGGACTGCAGGGCGTTTTGTTTTGTTTCGTTTTCGGCCAGTTGTTGTTCAATCGCCGCCAGGTTTTCACGGGCGATTTGCAGTTCTTTTTCAGGCGCGCTGCTTTGCTGCCTGGCTTGCTCCAGGTTCTGGGTCAGGGAGGTGATGGTGATACGGGCTTCCTCCAGTTCATGCTGCACGGCGGCCAGGCTGCTCAGGGCAACAACCAATTCGCTTTCAGCAGCGGGAGATGTTGGGCTTGTTTCTGTGGTGGAGTCACGAACAGCGGGAGTTTCCTGCGCCGGTTGATACAGGAGGCGTCCAATAAGCTCGCTGATACCCATCATATAGGTGATGTCATCCTCATTCCACACCCGGTTGGAATAGGGTGACATGAAAAGAATGCCGCTGGCAGTTTGTTTTTCCCCAAGGATGGGCACGACCATCAAATTGCCGGGTTGATCCAGGCCCAGGGTTTGGGCCAGTTCATGCAATCCAGGGTCGGGCGATGCAGGATCATTGTTGAGCAACAGTGTTTCGCCGTGCTGCAACGCATTGGCCAGAGCAGGCAGCGCGTCCCGGCGCATGGCAGCCGGAGCGAGTTCTTCTTCCTGGATCAGGTCAAACCCGGATTCGAGGTTGATCATCCCGTGGGGCGGGGCAGAAGCCAGGATGCACAGGTCGGATACCAGGGACTGGGCAATGGCGCGTGCCAGGGCATAAGGAATTTGGCGGGCATCTTCTTCGACAGCCAATTTCAGCCAGGTATACGAGGAGCGCGGGTCAGCCGTATAGCGGCGGCGTTCCATCCCCAGGGCGTCAAAACTGACAAGCGGGGCAGTCACTTGTGTTTCTGCGTAGGATGTAGGTGCGGGTTGTGCAGGTTCTACCTGAAGATGATTGATCAGACTGGGCAGCAAGGGGTATGCGCATAGCATTGCGAGGCGCAACGGGGCAGAATAATCCCCGCCGGTTTTGCCCCAAAACAGGTGAGCCAAAACGCCAACCAGGTGCAGGAGCAGGAAACTGGCGCCTATTCCCCAGCCGGAATTGCGTTTGATGAGCAACGCCAATAAGCCGGCCAGGATCAGGAACACCATCAGAATGCTCCAACCAGTATCCAGCAGAGAAGTATTGAAGCCGGTATTGAGCAATTGGCGATTCCAGAGCAGGAAGGTGGCAACCAGAAAGATGATCACAAAAAGACTGAGTACGGCGGCCAATGCATCGGTCAAGCGCTGCGGTTTGGGGAATGCCCACAGCCAGACAGCCCAGATGATGCTCAGGGTGACCACTGCCCGGTCAAGGGGCGGCAGAAAGGCCTTGGGGTTGGCCAATCCTTGCCAGGCGAAGGCGCTGGACAGGAAAAGAAAGAGCTGGCCGAGCAGTAAAATTGCCAATCCAAACATCATGCGCCGGGCGCGAATTGTGCTGCTGTTGCGCTGGATGACGAGTACAGTTTGCAAGGCGGCCATGACAGCAAAGGCCAGTACAAGATGATAGATCAGATTTTCGGGAGATGACGTGAGGATGTCAAAAACCTTTTGGATCAATGTATTCATACCCCTCCCTGCTGGTACAATCCTGCCAAAACTGGATAAAGGCATTCGGAATCACTTTCTTCATTATAGCATGGTGCGAGAAATCACGGTTTAATCAAGTCAATTCCTTGCAAGGTTTGTTCCCGTTGGACGGCCAAACCACGGATATGGACACTTTTTTGGCATTCTTCTTTTCGCTTGACTTTTCGAAAATCTGACTCTCTGTATAAGGAATGTTCCCCACAAAAAGCTCTCCCTTCCTGCAGAAGAATGGAAGGATGGAAAATTAACTTTGAGAAGGCCATGCGCATTTTTACATGTCATTCTCAAGAAAGCTTGACATTTACGATTTTCCAAAACAGTGAAGGTTATCCAGACCAAAGTAGATGCAAAATAAAGATGATAATGGATTCCTCCCCCGGCACGGATTGGATTTGTAAATCAGACTTCATAGGCCGGGGGAGG
>JAGVAB010000029.1 GCA_020060485.1 Anaerolineales bacterium | reverse complement strand
CCGCTTTCGGTTTTCCCTGCTCGGTTCTGTCGGTCTGTTCTTTCACATTTCGGACATGTTTTCATTTCTCTATTTTAGCCCAATTTTTAGCCACTCCCCTGAATGCCATGATCCTTTAATGCCCCGAACTACGCAGCACCGGCAATTGCGCAAAATCATCTGCTCCTAACTGATCCAGTGGCAAGCTGGATGATGCATAGCTGCTCAAGATATCTTCCTGTGACAGGCCCTCCTCACTTGGCCAGACCATATCTATGATCCGCGTTTGATTGGTATGTCCTGAAGCCCCGCCCAATCGCCACTGTGAACTGACCGGCTCAACATCTCGTATCCTCCACACTCCCTTGGAGGGAAAACCATCCTGGCTCATCACCATGGCCGCATACCCCCAATCCCGCGGGTCGCCCTCCCCAAAAGCTTCACGCGGCACCCGGATGGTAACACTCTGCTTGCCAGCATCCACGGATATCTTGGGCGTAATACCCACAGATTTAGGTGCCCCACTGGCCGGGTCTGGTTCAAAAATATCTGGATACCAACCTTCTGCTAAAATCGCAATCTCCCAGCCGTTCTCAGTCCCCAGTGCCGCATTTCTTCCCGGCAGCAACAAACGTGCTCCAGAGCCACTGCCAGGGTCCTGATCCACATAAATATCCAGGGTTTGCAAAGAAAGACCAATTGTAGATCCCCATGGATTGGGAACCGCCCCATAAAACTGGAAGGTGAAGATCAGGTTGCGCTCATCAAATGCTGCGCTGAAAGACTGGATATCAAAAACTTGCTTTGAAAACACACCGTCGTTAGGATAGGTGTAATTTCCTGGCCCAAAATCGTCCCCTTCGGGGTCAAAGATCTCCAGGATTTTAACGGAATTTCCCATGTCGGGCAAGACAATTTTCACCGGTCCTTCCGGAATCACCTTTTCATCATCGGGCAGAACCACCACAAATTGAAGGGTATCGCCCGCATACAATTCACCAATTGCAGCTACCGGCACCCGCATTTCAACAACCCCAACCTCCGCTCCTACGCTGCCCATATCAACATCAGCTTCGCTGCGCACTGGCTCCCAGCCATCCTTCTTTGCCAGAAAACCGTCGATCCCCTCGCCTGCGCGCATGAACAAATGTGTTGCTGAAATTCCCAGTTGCACATCTGGTTGGCCGCTGTTTGAAAATGCAAAGGGGTAGGATGTTCCCCCGCCTGGTGCCGAGATATAGAAATGCAATCTCTCTTCTCCGGTTGCCAGCAAGGATTTCGACTCCAGCAGCAAATACAGGTTTTCCTGGTCCAGCAGAACGCTTAGCGTTCCCTCCGGCAGGTCATAGATCGCAGCCTTTTCCCAATCCGCATCGCCGGGATCTCCATCCACAACTGGCGTTCCCAACTCCTGTATGGATTGACGCGGTTCAACCGGTCTTCGTGCTATGATCGGAACTTCCAGAAAGACGGGTACCGGATCACCCAGAGCGGTGTACACCCCTTTTAACAAAGAGCGAAATCCCAGGTCAAAGTATTCATCCTGGCCCGAATCCTGATCAGCTCCATACCACCAAAACCAATCCGAACCTTCTGCCAGATACATGAAATCAAGGGCCAGCGCCAGTTGTTCTTCCGGCACACTGCGCTGTTTCTTTACATCATATTTTGCCAGGTGTTCCCGCACGCGGCCCAGATAATCCCAGGCCAGGGTCTCTTCCGGTTCGCCAATCCAGGTATCATAATTCGGGCTGAACCATGCCCCTGGGAACAATTCATCCAAATCCTCCTGCTTGGGATACTTTTCCAGATACGCCGATGGTGTGATCGTCTGAATGCCTTTCGTCTCAGACAACAAGCGGTACATTTCATTCAAGAATTCCTTACCGTCATTGGGATAATATTCCCATGCGTTTTCTCCATCCAGGATAATGCTAACCACGTGCGGGCCTTTGGCGTTTTCCTCGCGCAGGCGTGCTTTGATATTCTCCAATCTCAGAATGAGATCTTCTGCAGCCTCCTTACCCGGCGTCTGGGAATACTCGAAACCCAGTTTGTCCGAAATCACCCAATCCCGGAAGAATACCGCCACCTTTTCACCGTTGCCCGCGCTGACCATATACGGCCGGTACAATGCATCTGCTTCCTGCACAGTGTCCTGATTGTTGCGGGTGAAATCACCAATCCCCAAAGATTTGGCAAGTACCGGTTCACCAGTTGCCATCCATTGATACCCTGCCTGGTTCACCAATGGTACGATCTCCTCAGCCACCGCCCCCTCACCTGGCCAAAGTCCTCTTGGCGGCTGACCAAAATGTTGCTCATATATTTCCACGCTGCGCTGCAAATGCGCAATTGCATCATTGGGCCAGGAAAAACGGGGCGGCATTTCGGCAGAAGGATTTCCAGTCAAGGCAAGCTGACTGTTAAAGATCAACGGCAGAATCGGGTGCGCATACGGTGTAGTGATTACTTCAATCTGACCAGCCTCCTGCATCTGGCGGTGCAAAGGCACAATCTCCTGCATAACATCCCGCACCTGATCAAAAACAATTTGCTTGTCTTCCTCGCTGAAATTTCCGCCCTTTTCTACAAGCCATTTTAATGGTTCTTCAGCCAAAAAATCCGGGTCAAACCACGCCAGGTTAAACCAGATCTGCAAATCGCGAATATCCTGGACATCGAATGTTTCCAATGCCCGGTTGATATCATCCGCGTCTGTTCCTCCGCGTTTCTCCAGAAGCGCTTGATACCGCGGAAAACGGGCAATCATGTTCGTCCAATTGGCGTCAAAGAAACGTTCCAGAATAAAACGCTTCTCATCCTCCGTTAACCTGTCTGCCGGTTTCTCTGCCAGAACCCAATAGAGGTCTTTGGCATCATTCTCCGTAAAATCATCGAGCTGCCGAAGCAGCACAGGCGTCAAATTGATCGTGGCATGCACATCCGGGTATTTCGCTAAAGTGGAAGCCATATCATAATAATCTTTGGTCGCGTGTACCCGTACCCAGGGCCGGGTATAAACACCATCTTTATCCTTGTAATACAACGGCTGATGCTGATGCCAGACAAGATTTACATATAGGACATCACTGCCACTCAAACCAGAAACTAGTTGCTCCAAACCGCTACAGCCTGAGAGCAAAAATGACAGGACGACAAATACTGAAACTAAATCTCCCAATCTTTTCACTTCATCCTCCTGGAAATGCGCCTAACTCAAACCGAACCCCATCCTCTTGGCGAAAACGGGGTTCGGTTGCAATGCGCCAATTCATGAATTACAGACGTTTTATCCTTTGACACTCCCCAGGGTCAAGCCAGAGATCAAATATTTGGAAGTGTACAGGAACAGAGCCACAACCGGGATGGCTACCAAAATGGAGGCTGCCGAGAACTGACCCCATAACGTCTGGAATTGTGCTTGCAGCCTTTGCAAGCCCAGCGTCCAGGTCATTAAATTTTCCTGTGAGCCCAGCATCACCCTGGCCAACAGATAGTCATTCCATGAATTCATGAAATTGAACAGGAAAACGATCGCCAGCGCCGGGGAAGAAAGCGGCAGGAGAACCTTCCAGAAAGCCTGCAATTGCGTGCAGCCATCCAGCATTGCCGCTTCCTCTAAATCGAAAGGTATCGTATCGTAATACCCTTTCAGTATCCAGATACTGAAGGGCACTGCCGTAACTGCATAGGCGATCACCAACCCCCGATAGGTACCAACCATCCCCAGGCGAATTGCCAGAATATACAAAGGCACCATCATCATTGCCGCCGGGATCATCTGCGTGGTCAACAAAAAGATCAGACCCAAGGAGCGCCCGGGGAATTTGAAGCGCGAAAAGGCATAAGCCGATGTCGCCGCCAGGATCACGCCTATAGCTGCCGTGGCAATTGTGATAGCCAGACTGTTCCACAACCATAGCAGCAGAGGCTTGTCAAAAAGCACGATCCGATAGGATTCCAGTGAGGCATCAGCCGGAATGATTGCCAGCGAAGTGGAAAGCAAGCGATTCCCGGGCCGGATTGAAATGGTGAATATGCGCAATATGGGATAAATTGTGATCACACAATATCCGATCAAAGCCAGGTGGATCAGGAATCTCTTAAATGGGCTGTCGTTCCTTCCACCATGAAACAAACGCGACCAGAAGCTTTTTTGCTTTGTCATTCGGTTGCTCCTTTCAACGCGCCGGTTATCTTCACATAAAACACAGAGTACACCATCAGCAGGATGAATATCACAAACGCAAACGCGGCTGCAAAGCCATAGCGGTTATACTGGAATGCCGCCCTGAACAGCGCCGTCACCAGAATATCAGAGGATTCAAGCTCAAATTGATTGATGAAAAATGGCACATTGAAATTATTGAATGTCCACACAGTCCCCAAAATGATCGCCGGCGTTATCACTGGTTTGATCATGGGAATGGTGATCCCCCAGAACATTTGCCAGCGATTTGCGCCGTCGAGTTCAGCCGCCTCATAGTATTCTCCAGCTACACTCTGCAAAGCCCCCAGCAAGATAACCATCATGAAAGGGATCCCCAGCCAGATATTGGTGATACACATGGCAATGAAATTGGCCGTGGGGTTGGTCAACCATTTAACCGGCTGCAAACCTATACCGGATAAGATCACATTTATGAAACCATATTCAAAGTGAAATTCACCCCGCCAGGCCATGACAGCAATGATCTGGGGGATTGCCCAGGGCAGAATGATGATCGCACGGTACAAACCCTTGCCTTTCATCTCCCGGTTGAGCAGCAAAGCCAGGCCCAATCCGCCGCCAACGTGGAAGAATACATTGACTGCTGTCCACAGCACTGTCCGCAAAAACAGGGGGAAAAATGTGGCCTGTTTCAAAACCGGGCTCGTGAACACCTTTACATAATTCTCGAACCCGATATACTCCCAGTTCATGAAACGCCGCAAACTCATGTTACCAAAAGAAATGTTAAATTCCCACAACAAGGGGTAGACCACAAGCACAGACAAACCGATCAGAGCCGGTGTAATTAGCATGAATGGAAATGCATACTTCCACTTAAGCCAGCGCTCCAAAACCAGGTAAAGAATAGCCTCAATCAACGCTGTGCCCAGAAAAACCCACAGGACAGTGATACCCACCTCGCCAAGGCTTTGTCCAATCACCCTTCCGTCAATCATGGAATCTCTCCTTCACAAGTGCCAAGCTGTTGGCGCTTGCCATATGACTCGCTGTAAGAGCAGAATGCCAGGGGAAAGTCTCTCCCCTGGCATTCCATAGTCAGGTTTACTCCAGATCCACTACACACACATCGGCTGCTGCCTGCATGGCTTTCGCCGCGGCAGCTGGATCCTTGGAGCCAGCCAGGACAGCCTGCATTTCAGGTTTCATTGCATCCCAGTTGCAGCGCATCTCCAGTACAACCGGCATTGGTACGCCGTTTGCCAGATCTGCAGCCGACCCAGCCAGAAGCGGGTCGCTGGTAATGACATCACTCTTCAACAACGCGCCCTTGCCGGGAAGACGCTTCAGTTCATTCAATTGTTTCAGTTGGTTTTCATCACTGGTGGCAAATTCAACAAACTTCACCACGGCATCCAGCTTGGCGCCGGACAAGCCCTTTGGCAGCATGAAATAGGTGCCGGCAGTATAAGGGGCAGGGTATTTCCCGGTCTTGGAAACCATCGGGATTGCAGCCACACCCAACTTGTCACCCAGAACCTCGGTGTAACCACCCAGTGACCAGTCACCATTGATGATCATGGCAGCCTTGCCCTCTTTGAACAGTGTGTCGGCTCCATCGTAATCGCTTTCCGCCGGGATAATCGGGGTGGTGTATTTGATATCATACATGAATTGTAGTGTATCCACCATTGCCTGGGTATCCAGTGTCGGGGTGTAGCCATCTTCGGCAAACACAGAGCCGCCAAAACCACCCAGCCACGGCACCAGCCAGAAAGGCTCGGTCTGGTTGAAGACCAGCGCATACGTACCGCCTTTAGTGATCTCCTGCCCAACCCGCAGCAGCTCATCTGTATCCTTCGGGGCAGTAGCAATCAGATCCTTATTATACAGAAGCATCAGGTGATTGCCGGTACTGATCGGCACACCCCAGGTGTGTCCCGCCATTTCCACGGCTGCATTGTACTGATCCATTTTGAACAGATTTTCAACTGGCTGGATCAAGTCGGCTGCCGTGAACGGGCCTGCGTGGTCGCTGACGGTCCACAGCAGTTCGGGGGGGTCACCCGCCAAACTGGAGGTCTGAAAATCCTCGCGCAAGGTTTCTACTTCCTTGTTTACCACTTCAAAGGTGATCGTGGGATTGGCGGCTGTGAAAGCATCCGTCAACGCCTTCACATACTGGAAACCGCCATCTGCTTCGCCTTCCTTGGTCCACAAACGGATCACAACCGGTCCTTCTGCAGCCGGTTTGGGTGTACAGGCGCCCAGCACAAAAGCCAGGACAACCAACACACTAACAAAAAACATTACCTTTTTACCCATCTTCTTTCTCCTTATTTCTATTTGGGGTCTTCACAGGCCCTTTTCCTTACAGCATATCCTGACAGAGTTATTTCATCGACACTTGCCTGAACATCACCTCCTTCAAGAAAAATCGTTCTCCAAACAGCCTTAGATAGCCTGCTGCTCAAGAAAATGTTCTCCCAGAGTAATCATTCACCCTGTTGGATCAATAAGGCGCGAGAAACAATAGAACCGGCGCATTGTCGCGATATAATCTGCGGCGATCTTTTTTGATCATTGGCCTATCAGATAATCTGTTTGCCAAGACTTTGAACCTCTGATGGTGACAATTATTTATTGCGCCGTTACTAACTGATATTGATTGCTGCAAAATGATGATCGATCCCCTTGTTTGCAATGCCAACAACTGAAAAGACATGCAAAACGCAGCTCTCTTTCCAATTTTTCATGCATGATACTAGTTTACTCAAAAAGGAATTATTGTCAATAATTCCGACGCTAATGATTTTACCCCTTTAAAGATGGTTTACTCAATTTTGCATCTCTGGAATAACCCAGAACACGCTACCGGCAACGCAGTTTTCATTTTGATCCACTTTTTGAGAAACATTCTTTTCAAATCAGGGGTGTGGAGCAAGGCCTATCCTCAGAAACCATTATGATCGGCTTTTACCTTGGCATTCTTGTTATTCATTGAATCTCTGGCATGGTTTATAATTTCCCAAAATTCACCCAGGAGAAAACATCATGCAAACAAGCAAATGGAGATTGATCGTGTCGCCGGCAGCCAACGGCCCCTACAACATGGCTCTGGACGAGGCCATCCTCGAATGTGTTGGCGAACGTCTGTCTCCGCCCACTTTGCGGCTGTATACCTGGGAGCCACCCTGTTTGTCACTAGGCATCAATCAGACGATTGCAGATATCGATTTGCAGATTTTAGCTGAAAAAGGCTGGCAGCTTTGCCGACGCCCCACCGGTGGGCGCGCTATTCTGCACACCGATGAACTGACCTACGCCGTCATTGGCCCCGATGATGACCCTCTGCTTCATGGCAGTGTTCTCGAAAGTTACCGGCGCATTGCTGCTGCACTGCAAAACGCCTTGCTGATCCTGGGTCTCAATGCCCAGGCAGAAAAGCAATACAATTTGCCACAAGGTGCGTCCCCACAGGCCGCGGTCTGCTTTGAAGCACCCTCCAATTATGAAATTACGGTCGCTGGCAAAAAGATCATTGGCAGCGCCCAGGCCAGGAAGGCATTCTCTGTTCTGCAGCACGGTTCCCTGCCCCTGGCAGGCGATTTAACCCGCATCACAGAAGTCGTCAAGTATCCCGACGAATCAACTCGCAGGTTTGCCGCAGTCCGCTTGCTGGAGCATGCCGCCACTGTGGAAATGATACTGGGGAATCCGGTTTCCTGGCAAGAAGCAGCCAGCGCTTTTGCCCGGGCATTCAAAACCACCCTTGCAATTGAACTTAAGCCGGGCAGTGTCTCTGAAAAAGAGCTTGAACGCGCTACTACTCTCCTTGTAGAGAAACACGCCAATCAGAAATGGCTGGCCAAACAATGAACGTGCTCGGCTCTAATTCTCACTATGAATGAAAATCACCTCACGGTATCCCATTCCCCGAAACAACCGCTCAAGATATGCTTCTGCATTCACCGAAGCCTGCTCCAGGATGCCATCCTCCAGCGCAGCTTCCAGAATGGTACGTTCTGCCACCACCCTGGCTTGCGTCTCCAGATTGGCATCGCCCTTGCGGAATAATCCCGTATCCCTGTCATAAACATAGGATTTTTCATTGTCCAGTGTTGCCACGAAGATCTCCGAGGCAGGCAGGTTGACGTATAATGCTCCATCTTCAAGCCATAAATTCTGCGTGGTCAACTTCCCCAGATCCACCCCGGCAATCACTTGTCCATGCGCCACAAACAAAAGGCGATCCCCAAACAGAAAACTGAGCTGTCCTTGTGCAAGCTCGGCTGTGATCACTTTTTCCACAGAATACTGGATGCTTTCGAGCCTGGCAAGCGAGCGGATCTCATGAATAATGGTAATCGGGTCAGGAATGACCGTGGGAGTGGGGTTCAGGAATTGGGAAACCTGGGTCTTCATTTGTTGATTGGCTTCAGCCAATGGAGCCAGCGCCTGTCTGGTGCTTTCTTGAACCAGTCTCTGCATTAAATACGGTAGTCCCACAAAAAGCGCAAGCACCAGCAATATTGCAACCGCCAAGACCAACCAGCCTGATGAATTCTTTTTCATCCCCTTTTCTCCTTCCTAAATGAATAATGACCGCCGATAAACTCGTAACTTCAATACTTATAACTACTCTCATTATACTTGAGGCTGCGCCATCTCACCCCTCGAGTTTTTTGAGACAAATACTTGTCTTTCCAATTTTCTGAAATTGTTATTTTCAGAGTGCCATTGGCTTATTGAATGATATATCTTCCGGCAAGCAGTAAGGGTCAAATTCTGCCAAATTTCCCATCTGTGTCCTTGCGAAACACATCGCCGCCCGAACCAATTTCTATCAGAATCGGAAGTCTGTTTGCCCATACCTGCCACGACAACCAGCGTTTAATTTCCACAGTGCATAAATGCATTTCTGCGATTAACAAATACGCCATTTTTTTCCTGGCATGTTACAATCGGGAAATGCGAAAAAATTGGAAAAAATTCCTGACCAATGCCATTGGAGCGATCTTGCTGCTGGTTGTCATAACCTTGGGATTGCCAGTTTTAATCACTCACGGTTTGGCTCGCTCCCGTGTTTTCTCGATAGACAGCAGTCCATCTGCGCCCGTGGCCATCGTTTTTGGCGCAGGCCTGAATTACGACGGCAGTCCAACCGTAGTTCTGCAAGATCGGGTGTCCACTGCCGCCGAGCTTTATTTTCAAGGCAAGGTGCAGAAATTGCTTATGACCGGCGACAATCGCTTTCTCGATTACAACGAACCGGGCGCCATGCACGATTTCGCCGTTCAACTGGGCGTCCCTTCACAAGATATCGTCCGGGATTACGGCGGTCGCCGCACCTACGACAGTTGTTACCGGGCTTCAGCCATTTTTGGCGTGAAAAATGCAGTTCTCGTCACCCAGCCATATCACTTGCCGCGGGCGCTGTTTCTTTGCAACAATTTAAACATCGAAGCTCACGGCGTCGCCGCCGACAACCTCACTCTTCCGAGGCGCTCGCTTTTGATCTGGAAAACCCGCGAAGTCTTTGCCACCCTCATGTCGTTCTGGGATGTATTACAGCAGCTGCCTCCGCCGGTCATGGGTGAGCAGGAACCGATCTTTCCCACACAATAAAAAACCAGGGACGCGCCAATCATCGAACTCGCGCCGCTCAAAGCCGGGAACGATTCTTGCAGCCCCTTTCTTGAGTTCCTGGCTGAAGTTTTGGCACTCATCATGTATAATGACTGAAACAGTCAAGGAGGAACACCCGCCAATGGACCGCTCTCAAGGTATGCAAATTGTAAAAGAATTCATCAAAAATCCAGGCCTGATCCATCACATGCTCTGTGTCGAAGCCGCCATGCGCTGGTATGCCGAAAAGCTTGACCAGGACGTGGAAACATGGGGGTTGACCGGTCTGCTGCATGATTTTGATTGGGAGATTCACCCAACCCTTGAGGAACACCCTGTTGCCGGAGCGCCAATTCTACGTGAGCGCGGCGTTCCTGACGAGATTGTCGATGCAATTCTAACCCACTCCAATCATGCCGGTCATGCTCGTACAACGCTGATGCACAAAGCCCTGTTTGCCTGTGACGAAGTCACCGGCTTGATCACCGCCGTAGCGCTCGTGCGTCCTTCCAGATCGATTTATGACCTGACCGCAAAATCCGTCAAGAAAAAGTGGAAAGACCGTTCTTTTGCCGCCGGCGCTAATCGCGAAGAGATCAGCTCCGCGGCCGAGGAATTCGATGTCGAACTCTGGCAGCACGTGGACAACGTTATCTTGGCTATGCGAAATATTGCCGGTGACATTGACTTGACCGGTAATCTCGCCCCGGACGGCTCACCACTCGCCTGATTATTCCTGATCCAATTACAAGGAGTTGCATGGATCTTCTAGGGAAAGGCATGATGATCTGGATCGTGTCCAGATGTGAAAATGGCAATCCCGAGGCAATCGCTAAAACTGCCCAGGCTGCCGGTTTGACCCATGTACTGATCAAAATTGCCAACGGCACCCGTTCTTTCAACCTGGATGCCAACACCGGTGCAGACCTGGTTGCTCCTGTCGTCCAGTCCCTGAAGAACCGCGGCATTTCCGTCTGGGGCTGGCACTACGTCTATGGCGATGCGCCAAATGCCGAAGCAGATATTGCCATTCAACGCGTCAGGGAATTGAACCTGGATGGCTATCTGATCGATGCTGAAGGTGAATATAAAGAACCTGGCAAAGACGCGTCCGCAAAAGCCTTTATGACCCGTCTTAAGGCCGGGCTTGCTTCCAGCACCCCCGTTGGCCTCTCATCCTATCGCTGGCCGACCTATCACCGCGATTTTCCGTGGAAAGAATTCCTGGAAAAGTGCGATGTCAACATGCCCCAGGTTTATTGGGTGCAGGCTCACAACCCGGCCAGCCAATTGGAACGTAGCCTGCGGGAATTCCAGGCTATTACCCCGTTTCGCCCCCTGATCCCAACCGGCCCAATGTATGTTTATGGCAGCTGGGAACCTTCACCTCAGGAGATTAACGAATTTCTGGACAAAGCCCGTGCATTAGGCATGAATGCTGCCAATTTCTTCGAGTGGTATTACGCCCGTACCATTCTGGCACCGCTTTGGACAACGCTCTCCGCCTACCCCTGGCAACCGTATCCAAGCTTGCCTGATTTTCCACAAAGGTATATCAACGCCCTCAACACGAGAAACGTGGACCAGGTCATGGCGCTGTATGCCAGTAATGCCACACATATTACCTCTTCCCGCACCATCCAGGGAGAAGCCGCTCTGCGCAGCTGGTTCTCCACCTTTTTCAATCAATTGTTGCCAAACGCCGTTTTTTCCCTCGATAGTTTCTCTGGCAGTGGAACATCGTGGAAATTTGCATGGAAAGCCACCTCACCAACCCGCAGGGTCAATAACGGTAATGACACCCTCGGAACTCTGGATGGCAAGATCACCTATCACTACAGCCAATTCACCATTCTTTAATTCTGGCGAGCATCTCGGAGCAGGCAAGGCATACTGTGACCAGTAAACTAACCCAACAAGGCATTAAGCTCTTCAAAGCTGGCAGCAAGCACAAAGCCCAATTGATCTTCAGGGAAGCCATCAAAGTTAATCCGGCAGATGAAGTCGCCTGGTACTGGCTTGCTGCCACCTACACCAAACCTGCCAACCAAATCAGATGTCTCAACAAGGTGCTTTCCATTAACCCTCAAAACCAGGCCGCTCAAAAGCAATTGGCTCGACTGCAGGGCAAGCAATACACTCCGCCCCCAACCGTCAGCCAGTCGGTCCCTGCTCTTCCCCAAGCCACAACATCACCTTCGGAATCTGCGCCGGACGAGCAAGAAGATGAGCTGGGCGGGTCTGCATTGCGCCAACCGGCAAAAGTATTCCTCCGCCTGGGGCTGGCAGGGCTGGCCCTTGTCGCACTGCTTGGGCTTGGCGGGATATTTCTTATTGGTCAAAACCCCGCTTTTCTGCCCCAAATTGCCGCTTTTTTTGATTTGCAAACCGCCACTCCATCCTATCTTCAACCCATGCAGACGATTATCCTTTCCAGCGAGGAGGCCGTATCAGGCGAACCTGTCACTTTGCCTCTCTCGATCACAGCCAACCCCGGAGACTCCCGCACCCCGGTTCCGGTGCAAACGCGCATCCTCAACATTCCCTCCTCGCCTTCCAGCATGGCCGATTTTGTCTGCCTGCCCCAAAACACCGAAAGGGTCATCGCCAAAGTGATCCGGGTTGTCGATGGCGATACAATTGATATCGAATACAATGGCAAGCAGTATTCGGTTCGTTATATCGGCATTGACACCCCTGAGACCGGACTGGGCAGCAAACCGCGTGAATACTTCTCTCAGGAGGCCACCCAGCGCAACGCCGAACTTGTGAAGGATCAATCGGTAACCTTGATCAAGGATATTTCCAACACAGACCAATATGGCCGTTTGCTGCGCTATGTGCTGGTTGATGATGTATTTGTCAACCACGCCCTGATCAATGAAGGCTTCGCTCACGCAGTAACCTTCCCGCCCGATATTGCTTGCGCTGATCTGTTTTATGCTGCCCAGGAAGCTGCCCGTTTGAACAACAAGGGATTATGGAAAAATATCCCGCTTACTGCTGCATCGCCATCTCCTGCCACCCGCACTCCCACCCCAAAAATTGCCGCTGAATGCCCGTTTGGCTGTAAACAAAAACTTCCGGGATGCGAAATAAAAGGCAACATCAACAACCAGGGGGAAAAGATCTACCACCTGCCAGGCAGCGAATGGTACGATGGTACGATCATCAATGCCAGCACAGGCGAAAGATGGTTCTGCACAACAAAGGAAGCTGAAAAAAATGGCTGGCGGCCAGCCAAATAAATGCAGGTAATGCTACACAGGCTCTCCAAATTGGAGAGCCTGTGATTTTACTCAAACAAAGTGGGTTGTTTCTTTGAAGCCGCCCGCCGTGGCCTTGTTTTCCAAAATTCCACATAGTCCATTTTGGCCGTCAATCCAACGATCGCATCCTTGACTTTCGCAGGCAGGGCTTCTTTACCAGCCCGGGCACGTTTGGTTTCCGCCGCATCGCCAATCGAGATCATCCGTGCCGCCGCTGTCTTGAAATGGGCAATCCCGTCCTGGCCCAGGAATTTACCGCTCAGCACCCCGACCAGTACGCCATCCTTTGGCATCCTGCAGGCGATCGTCCCCTGCCCATAACGCCCTTGCATCGGGAACTCAGCCTCCGCAATCCGCCAGGCAACCCCATTGGATGCCAGCAACATCACCATGCCGCCGCTCACAAATTGATCCAATCCTACCACGTAATCATCTTTGCGCAACTTGATCCCGTTCACACCAGCTGCCAACAATCCCATAGCCCTTACTTCCTCTTCCTTAAATCGGATTGCCATCCCGCCAGCAGTCACCAATAAAAGGTCTGTCTCGCCATCTGTCAAGGTCACCCCGATAACCTTGTCCCCTTTGTTGACCTTGACCAGGGTGAATAAGTCCGTGGAAACCCCCGGCAGTTCATCCACTGCCGTCTTTTTCACCATCCCGGCCAGGCTGGAGGTCACCACAAAGCGCTGGTCATTTTCATCCATTTCAGCCTTTGGCGGCACAGTGAAAACCGCCGCCACGGGGGAACCGCTGGTATACGCCGTAGCCTTTGACAGTGAGACGCCAGAAGAAAACTTATCCACCTCGGGAAGTCCATCCACATACACCGCTGCGGCCTGTCCATTCTCACCAACCACATACAGGATCTGATGATTTGTGGTTCGCACCACATGGATCGGCGCATCCTTCCCGCTGACCCGCGGCAGGTCATCATCTTTTGTTCGGCCAACCAAACCATCTGCAGTAACCCCCACCCAAACTGTCTTGGCCGGGGTCATGGCAGAAGCGGTCAAAAGATTATGGGCTGATTCGCCCTCAGACAGGTTGACAATCTGTGTTCGGCGCGGGTCACCATACTTTTCCTTGGCTTCCAGCAGCTCATCTTCGATCACTTTGCGGATCCTGGCTGGCGAGGAAAGCAGTGCTTCCAACTCCTTGATCAACTGCAGCAAGTCTTTAAATTCCTGTTCGATCTTTTTACGCTCCAGAGATGCCAGGCGGCGCAAGGGCATGTCCAATATGGCTTGCCCCTGCACTTTGGAAAGCTTGAACTTCAGCATCATTTTCTCAAGTGCAACTTCAGCCGTAGCCGATTTCCGGATCAGGTCAATAATGGCATCCAGATTTTTGAGCGCCACAAGCAAACCTTCCAGAATGTGGGCGCGCTCTTTGGCCTTTGCCAAATCATATTCGCTGCGCCGCTGCACAACCTCCAGCCGGTGTTCCAGATAAACCCGCAAAGCCTGCTTGATCGTCAAGAGACGCGGCTCACCGCCCACCAGAGCCAGCAATGAAATGGAAAAAGTCGATTGCAGTGGAGTTCGCCGATACAGCGAACGCAACATATCATCAATATTGGCTGTGCTCTTGAGCTCAATGACAATACGCATCCCTTGCCGATCGGATTCATCCCGCAGGTCCGAAATTTCAAATTCGCCATCCTTCGACTCGCGCACCAGAGAAGCGATCTTTTCAATCAGGCTGGCTTTATTGGTCATGTATGGCAATTCTGTGATGACCAACCGGTTGCGTCCCCGTGACATTTCCTCTGAGTGCACCCGGCCGCGCACCGTGACCCGGCCACGTCCCTTGCCATAGGCTTCCAGCAAGGAATCTTCACCGTCTTCCTGGACGATGATCCCGCCGGTGGGAAAATCCGGTCCCTTGATGAATTCCATCAAATCGCTGACACCGATATGGTCATACTTCTGCCAATGCTTGAGCATGTAAATGAGCGCATCCACCACTTCGATCAGGTTGTGGGGCGGGATACTGGTCGCCATGCCTACCGCAATACCAGTCGCTCCGTTCACCAGAAGGTTGGGGATAGACGCTGGCAAGACATCCGGTTCACTCAATGTGTCATCAAAATTACGGGAAAAATTTACCGTGTTCTTTTCAATTTGCGCCAGGGACTCTATTGCAAAAGGCAATAGCCGCGCTTCTGTATAGCGCATGGCCGCCGGCGGGTCGCCGTCGATGCTGCCGAAATTTCCCTGCCCGTCCACCAACGGATAACGGATCGAAAAATCTTGCGCCAGCCGCGCCATGGCTTCATAAACTGCCATATCGCCGTGAGGGTGATATTTCCCCAACACTTCACCAACAATTCTGGCTGATTTCTTGTAAGTGGAATCAGATCGAATTCCCATGTCATACATTGCATACAGGATCCGCCTCTGGACGGGTTTCAGGCCGTCCCGCGCATCTGGAAGCGCCCGGGCAACGATTACACTCATCGCATAATCCAGATAGGACTGGCGCATCTCCATGTCAATATCGACCATGCTCACTTTGCCAATTTCCATGCATCAACTCCTGAGTTCGAGGTTTTTTAGAAATCTTGTACCCTAATAATCATAAGGAGAAATCCATTCTTCGTCAACCTGCTGCAAAAGATTTCTCCCCTGTTCTTGTTTTTTCCATCATGCCAAAGCATTAAAAAAGCCGGAGGGCGGGTTGCCCTCCGGCTGATGGAAGCGGACAAACTCATTCCTCTTCTTCGTCTTCTTCTAATCCCAGATCGTCGAAAAAGTCATCCTCCTCAGAGAATTCAAGGACTTCTGCCAACTCATCATCGCTTTCGATGGGTTCATTCTGGAATTCATCAAACCTTCCAGGTTCAAACCCCGTTCCAGCCGGGATCAGCTTGCCAATGATGACGTTCTCTTTCAGACCAAATAATGGATCTTCTTTGGATTCAATGGCTGCCCCGGCCAGCACCTTGATCGTATGCTGGAAGGAAGATGCAGACAGGAAAGAATCGGTGTTCAATGACGCTTTGGTTACACCAAGCAGTACCTCTACGAATCTGGCTGGCCGTTTGGTTCCACGTTTCAATTTTTCATTGATCCTGCGCAGCTCCAGGCGGTCCATCAGGTCCATCGGCAGCAAAGAAGAATCTCCCGGGTTGATAATCTGGGTCTTGCTCAGCATCTTGCGGATGATGACTTCAAAATGCTTGTCATGAATGTTCTGCCCTTGCGCCCGGTAGACCTTCTGGATCTCTGACAACAGGTACAATTCACAGGCGTCCCTGCCCTTGATGCGCAAGATGGTATGCGGGTTAAGCGAACCTTCTGTCAAAGGCTGGCCAGCCTCAACATGATCCCTTTCTTGCACCAGTAACCGCGATGTTGTGGGGATATCGTAATCTTCAGATTCTTTCTGCTCATAAGAAACGATCACTGTCCGGCCTTCGATGCGCACCTTGCCGGCATGCTGGGCAGAAATTGAGGCATCATCCTTGGAGGCAACCACATTGCCCGCTTCGACCGTATCCTCATCCTTCAGCACAATCGTCCATTCTTCCGGCACTTCATATTCATCCGAGACCATCTCACTGCTTTCCACGCGAATCACACGCAGATCACTGTAGCGGTCAGACTGGACGATCGAAACCATGCCAGAGATGCCAGTAACAACAGCTTCACCTTTAGGTGCACGCCGGGCTTCAAAAAGCTCTTCAACACGCGGCAGACCTGTGGTGATGTCACCCCCGGCAGCCACACCGCCGGTATGGAAAGTACGCAGGGTCAATTGCGTGCCCGGTTCACCGATCGACTGGGCGGCCACAATACCTACTGCTGCGCCTTCTTCCACCAAAGCGCCGCGCCCCAGGTCCATGCCATAACAGCGGGCGCAAACACCATGTAACAATTCACACGTCATAGGAGAGCGAACCTTGATCTCGGCCACTCCGGAAGCATCGAGCCTGCGGGAACGGTCATGGTCAATCATCTCGTCGCGCTCAATCAAAACTTCGCCTGTTTCCGGGTCAATCACTCGCTCGGCTGCCAGGCGTCCGTAAATGCGGGAAGCCATGGACTGCCGTGCCACGCTCTCTGAGCGCTTGATATAAATACCATCTGTCGTCCCGCAGTCATCCTGATTGATGATGATATCCTGGGCAACATCCACCAGACGCCGGGTCAAATAACCGGCATTGGCGGTACGCAGAGCTGTGTCAGCCAGACCTTTGCGGGCACCATGCGTGGAAATAAAATACTCCAGAGCAGTCAGACCCTCACGGAAGTTTGACTGGATCGGCAGGCGAATAATACGGCCAGCCGGGTCAGCCATCAAACCGCGCATACCAGCAAGCTGTGCAATAGGTCCAAATCCGCCTTTTGTTGCGCCAGAGTTGGCCATCGTCGCCAGGTTGCCATTCGGATCCATGCTTTCGCGCACTTTGTCCGCCACGTCTTTGGTCGTATTTTGCCAAATCTCGATCACACGCTCATTGCGCTCTTGCTCAGTCAAAAGACCACGCCGCCAGGAACGATTCACATTCTCTACGTCCAGCGTGGATTGCTGGAGAATTTGTTCTTTTTCTTCCGGAATAGTGATATCAGCAACCGCAATGGTGGCGCCGGAGCGCATGGCGTATTTGAAACCAATATCCTTGACTGCATCTGCCACATCAGTCGTCACAGCAGAACCGCAAAGCTCATACACTTCAGCAATCAGGTCCTTGACCCCACCCTTGTCCAGCGGCCAATTCACATATTGCACAGCCTCCGGCAAAATGCGGTTGAACAAAACCCGGCCAACAGTAGAATCGACCATCCTGGTCTCTTGGCTCGGCAAACGGTTTTGCTGCTCATCATACCAGGTGGCTACACGAATTTTAATGTTCGTTCGCACGTCCACCTGATCTAGTTGGTAAGCCAGGTCCACTTCATCCAGGCTGGCGAAGATGCGGCCATCGCCCCGATGCTGAGTGTCATCATTGATTGTCAGGTAGTAAACACCCAGCACCATGTCCTTTGACGGGCTGATGATCGGCTCACCATCCGCTGGCTTCAACAGATTATTGGAAGAAAGCATCAAATTACGCGCTTCCCACACCGCTTTCTGCGAAAGCGGCACATGCACTGCCATTTGGTCGCCATCAAAGTCAGCGTTGAACGCAGTCGTCACCAGCGGGTGCAATTGGATAGCGCTGCCTTCGATCAGGGTCGGCTCAAATGCCTGAATGCCCAGGCGGTGCAAAGTGGGCGCACGATTCAACAGAACCGGACGTTCCTTGATGACCTCTTCCAAAACCTCCCAAACCTCGGGGCGGTTGCGCTCAATGAATCGGCGGGCTCCCTTTACATTGGCCGCATACTGGTTGGAAACCAGGCGCGAGATCACGAACGGACGGTAAAGTTCCAGTGCCATCGCCTTTGGCAAACCACACTGGTAAAGTTTCAGGTTGGGACCAACCACGATCACCGAACGACCGGAATAGTCCACACGCTTGCCCAGCAAGTTGCGGCGGAACCGCCCCTTCTTGCCTTTCAGCATATCGCTCAAAGATTTTAGCTCACGCCGGCCGCGTCGTGAAAGTGCCTTGCCGCGCTGCGAATTATCGATCAACGAGTCTACTGCTTCCTGGAGCATGCGTTTTTCATTGCGCACAATCACGTCTGGAGCGCCCAATTCCAAAAGCCGCTTCAAACGATTATTACGGTTGATCACTCGCCGATATAGATCATTCAAGTCAGAGGTAGCAAACCGGCCGCCATCCAGTTGCACCATCGGGCGCAGATCAGGCGGAATTACCGGCAACACCGTCAGAATCATCCACTCTGGATGGTTTTCAGATCGGCGGAATGCTTCCACAACTTTCAGACGATTGGTCGCTTTCTTGCGTTTTTGCTTGCTTTTTGTGGTGCGAACTTCCGTCCACAAATCTTCCGAAAGCTGGTCCAGATCTAAACGTCTCAAAATATCATAAAAAGCCTCGGCCCCCATGTCTGCCCGAAAGACCTGCCCCCAGCGAGATTTTAACTCACGGTACCGGCTCTCGCTCAGAAAAGTGAAAGGTCGAAGTTCATAAAGCTCCTCACGCATTTGGGCAGTTTTGCCATGCGCCTCATCTTTATGGTCTTCCATATCGTTGTTAAAGCCCTGGATTTTGAGATCCGATTCAGCTCTCGCCTGATCAATCGCCATGTCCAGGGAAGCCAGGTCGCGGTTCAAATCCTGCTTGAATTCATCTTCAATTTCATTCAGGCGTTGCTTGACAACCTTCTGTACCAGACTGATGTGCTGGTTGGTGATTTCCTCGCCAGCCTCCACAATGACTGTGTCCGCCGCTTCAAAAACAACCGACTTGCGTTTTGTAGACCCCAAACTATCCTGCAAGGTCTTCTCAATCTGCTGGCCTTCCTTGACTACGGGCTCCAGTTTTGCTGCGATCAGTTCATCCGCCCGGGATTTCAGGTCCTCTTTTTGCTGTTTGAATTCTCCAGAGCGCCGGTCACGTTCTTCCTGTACCGTCTGGATTTTCTCCTTGAACTGATCCAGAATGCCGCGGTCCGAACTGGAAATTTCTTCATCAAGCCGCTTCAAGGCTTTCTGGCGCGCATCCTCATCTACATAAGTCACAATGTATTGAGCAAAATACAAAACGCGATCCAGATTACGACGGGAGATATCCAACAGCAAGCCAAGATAAGAAGGAATACGACGCGTGTACCAGATATGGGCGACTGGCGAAGCCAGTTCAATATGCCCCATGCGCTCACGCCGTACTGCCGAACGGGTAACTTCAACGCCGCACTTGTCACACACGATCCCCTTGTACCGGGGATTCTTGTACTTTCCGCAATAGCATTGCCAGTCACGCGTCGGGCCAAAAATCGCCTCGCAAAACAGCCCGTCCTTCTCAGGCCGCAGACGCCGGTAATTGATCGTCTCCGGCTTTAAGACTTCCCCATAAGACCAACTGCGAATTTTGTCCGGTGATGCCAGACTAATTCGCAACGCCACCAATCCTTTAGTTTCCACTAAAAAATCCTCCTGAATGCTAACATCGAGAACAACCCGAACAAAGCGCCTGAGTCTTATTTTCCCCAGCGCTTATTTCAAGAGCGATTGACCTCTTTCATAGAATGCATACAAACTAGTATTATAACACACGAATCCAAATATTCAACTCATTTTAACAAATTCATCCGCTATTGCGCCACTTTTTCCCCTTGCGACTTATGATTTCATCAAAATCTACAACCCTACTCCCCCTCCACCGCATCAGGCGTCTCGCCGTGGCTTTGTCGCAGCGGAAGAACAATCAAGAAAGTGGTTCCGCTGCCCAGTTGACTCTCCACCTGCACCTTGCCGCCATGCCGTTCAATGATCGATTTGACAATCGCCAGTCCCAAACCCGTGCCGCGTTGCTGGTAAGCTTCCCGCCTTGTGCTGCGATAGAATTTCTCAAACATATGCGGCAAATCCAGGGGGGCAATCCCTATTCCGTTATCCTGCACTTCAAATAAAATATTCTCGCCACTCTGCCTGAGGGTTAAAACCACCTTGCCGCCCACGTTGGTATATTTGATCGCATTCTCCGCTAGGTTGAACAGTGCCTGTTTTAAAAGCGCCGGGTCTGCCTCAAGCCGCAAATTCTTTTCAGTCAAATACTGACTTGTGAATGCAATGTTCTTTTGCATTGCCTGCGGCTGAAGCGAGCTCACTACTTCGTCAACGATTACACCAACAACCACCGGCTCACTTTTCAGCCCGATCCCGGCATCAATGCGCCCCAAATCCAGCAGGTTATTGACCAAACGAGCCATGTTTTCCACGCCCAGAACGATCTTTTCCACATACCCCTTTTGCTGCGCATTCAGCTCGCCAACCATCTCCATCATGGTGGCATACCCTCTGACCAGGGTCAGTGGTGAACGAAGGTCATGGCTGACGGTTGAAACGAATTCAGATTTTAGTGAATCAAGCTCTTTGTAGTGGGTGATGTCGCGCAGGACACACACCTTGCCAACCGTTTTGTCTTCGGAGATGATCGCTGCCACGCTCGCAAAATAGATTTTGTCATTGGAAAGCTTGATCTCTCTGGAAGAATATTTTCCACCAACTGGCGACAGGATCAATTCCAACAGATCAGGGTAACCAATCGCCTTCTCAATCAATGCACCGCTTTCTGCATTATTCACAAGACCCGGCATTTGCATGGCGGCCGCGTTTAGCATCACCAGTCTTAATTTCTCGTCAATCACCAGGATTGGATCCGGTGTGGATGTGACCACAGCCTCCAGCCGCCGCCGGCCAATTTCAGCCGTGGCATAAAGATGGGCATTTGAGGCGGCCAGAAAAGCCTGACCAGCCAGTGTGCTCAGGAAGTTCAGCTGTGACTCGGAGAATTGATGTGGGCGTTCGAATGCCACCCAAAAAGCACCATAATAATCCTCGTCTTTTCCCAAAGCCAGTGCCACCACCGAGCCAGGCACCGGTTTGCCGGGCGGGTAGTTAAAGATACGCGCCCTGGCTGCATTGGGGATGGAAAGCAGCACCTGCCTCTGCATCAGATCAAAGATTGGCTCATCCAGATAAGTGTACACATCTGAGGAGGGCCCCTGGCCATATGCAGCCAGCCTGTCCAGCGAATCATCCAGGGAAACTGTCTGCTTTAATACCACGCGCGCCATGACCGCATCATCGATCAAAGCCGCTTCAAGCACTGGGGAAATTGCGTCTGTCATTTCCAGGCTGGCTGCTACACCCTGGCTGACCGACAACAAATGACGCAATTCATCCATGCGAGCCCGCAGACTCAAACGCATTGCTTCAAAGGCTTGTCCAAACTGGCCAATCTCGTCTGCACCTTCAACCTGCATGGCGTGATCCAGTCGTCCTCTGGCGATCAAGGTAGCCTCATCTGCCAGATCGCCCAATGACAGCGTGATCTTGCGCAAGCTAACCTGCACCAGCACAAAACTGACAAACAACAATACAAAAAGGATCACCAGCAAAGGAATCGAAATATTGAGCGCCAATTTTTGCGCTGCCTCGCCAGGAATGATCAACAAGACAGACCAAGGGCGGCCAGGCGTTGGCTGGTGAAACACAAATTGCCGTGTGTTCTGAAAGGAAACATCCGCAGTCAACTTGCCAGGCTGCGGGATCGTTCCATCATAGACATTCATCAGCATGGTGGGTTGCGTGTGATACAACACCCGGCCCTTTTCATCCAGGATCAATCCCTCTCCATCCAGGTCCAGCAAGGTGGACATGGCCTTGATCGCTGGCTGCGTGAAAGGATTGCTGATCATGTCTGTTCGCCCTACCAGCACCCCTTGAACATTGCCGGAACGGTTCACAATGGCCGCAATGAATGAAACCTGCGCCGAAATCCCATCCAACCAGGGCGGTATGGTATAGGTCTGGATCAAAACTCCGTTCAATGCCAACTGGATGCCAGCCTCCTCTTCTGGAGACAGCCGCAGCAAAGCTGCATCCCGCACCGGGTATCCGGAAACAGGATCGCCATTCACGTCGAACAGGAAAAGCTGGCGGAAGTAAGGCACGCTGCGCAGGCGATTGGACAGTTCGTTTTCCACTTCTGGTGGATCAAGGGCCAGCAATTCGTCATCCGACAATGCCATGATCAAATTTTGCCCCGTCTCCAGAAAGTAGGGGATACTTTCAGCAGCCACTTTTGCCGTGCTGGAAAGCCTGTCCTCCAGCAGGTCCTGGGCTGCCCTGCCTGCCACCAGCCAGTCACTGATTAACAGGGTCAGAAACAAAACTGCTCCCAAAGGCAGCATGCGGTAAATGAATTTCTTTTGCAGGCTCGATTCTATGGGTGACGGAATCAATTCCCCCTGCCAGCCCCAAATACCAGGTCTGATCCTTGAAAACGCCTCGCCAATCACCCCGCCAACGATCAATTCAACTCCCCGCACCAGCATGATCATCCAGGTTTGGGTCAATGAATAATCCAGCCGAACAGCCAGCGAACCACGCACCGCAAAAAAATAGGTAAAGATATAAACCGGGGCAAACACCACCGCCAGAAAGATCGCCGCCCCCAAAGGATGCCGCAAGAAAACAAATAACCGCGAGCGATAAGGCTGGCGGCTCATAACACTGTAAAGCAGGGCCAGGCCAGTGATCTCCAGCGGCGTAAACAGGCTGTGCATTCCCCACCCCGCCAGGATCAAACCACTGAGCAAACCAAGCAGCATTGCCGGCAGCGGCCCCAACAAACCACCAGCCAATACCCATGGCAAGGCCGAAAAGAGCATCAATACCGGCGAAGAGACCTCAATCGGCAAACCGGGCACCGGCACGGCAACTCCGCCAGGCAGGCGCAGACCAAAGAATAAAGCCGTTACAGGCACAAGCATGAACAGGAAAGCCAGAAGCAGCCATTTCCACCCTGTTTTGCCATGCACAGGTTCGCTCCAGCGCCAGGCAGCCCAGATCAGCAAGCCCAAACAAAACAACCAGCCTGCCCAGCCAAGCAGCCCAAAAGGCAGGTCGATATATGCTTTATTTCCTAATAAACTGAATACGCCGGTCAGCCCCATCATCTCTCATTCGCAAGGTCGCAACAGGTTTTACAGAATTATAGCACCAGTGCCATTTCCTCGTGTTCTATCTGCCCCTCACGGCAGCGGAATGGCTGCCTGCCGGTTAAATTTCCGCCATGCCAGCGAGTAAAACAGGCGATGTTTTTGAGTGGGAACCTGCCTCACCTGCCCAATCCAGCGATCCAATACCTGCCGCGACTCCAGCAGGCATTGCCCTGAGAATTCCTTGCGGCTATACGCATCTTTTCCGCTCATTTCCTCTGCGCCAGCCAGGAATTTTCCTTCCAGATCATTCCGCTCCTGCTGATAAACCGCCAGTCGATCGCCATATGCCCGCAGTACTTCCCGATGCAGCAATTCGTGCTGCCAGAACAAGCTAGTCTCATCATACCTGCCCTTTGGCGGCTTCCCAAATTCAGGCATTGCATCCATCCATATCGGCTTGAACACACCGGTGCATGGCGCAGCTGTTCCGGTCAACCAGTGCAAATTCATCCCGCCCTGGCGCAATTGCGACACCATTGACCCTGTCGTCTGGCTGCCCCGCACGGGTCCCATTCCGGCGTGCATGCACACCACAGAACCAGTAATCCCATGATCAAGTTGATAATCATCCCCTTCAGTCAGGCCATGTGACCGCAATGCCTGCATCATATCCCCGACATCCAGTTTGCCTTTGCGTGCCAGCAGCCGATCTGTGGTGCATTCCTGCCGCCGTTTCCCATCCGCCAGGTGCGATATCAGGGTGTCTGAGTAACACCGGCTGAAACTGAACTTCTCGCCTTTTTTATACCAGCCTCTGTCCAGTGCATATGGGATCAAATCGTCTGATGCCATATCCCAGTCATCTTCGATCGTAAGAATATTGGAGATGGTGCGCACATCCCGCACCTTCTGGGCAGCCCACTGCCTCCCGGCTGTTTCCAGCACCCAGGCCTCCTGCGGGTCAGCCACCAGATAGCTGTTATCGTAGTACATCTTGTGCGTAAACCCGCAATTACCGCCCTGACCGTACACTTCAAGCAGTTGAACCAGAGTATGCAGCGCACTTTCAGCAGTCGCACATCGCTCCAGGGCCAGGCGCAAAAAATCCATCCCGATCAGTCCCGGTCCTTTTTCGTAACCGCCTTTGGTAAAGACCGCCTCGTTGCCAATCACCAGCCCATGTTCATTGGCGCCCATTTCAGCTCCCCAAATCCAGAAGGGCTTGGCCAGCAGCACCGCATAGGTTTCATCCACCTGCGGGAGGGTGATATAGGTACAGTGCACTGCGTCTCCCAGAACGTGCCGCGCAGCCGGCAGGTATAAGATCTCATGCGCCTCATTGGGTTCACGATCACTGTTTTTTGCAAAAAGCACTTCACCACTCGCAGTGGAGTTGCCGACGGCCACCATCGTATCACACATGAAACCTCTCCCTGATCTGAACTGGGCAGTGGTGTTATTTCAACAATGCCTTGACTTCCTCAAATACTTCCTCGATTGTCTTGCCATCCGTATTAACGATCACGGCATCTTCTGCCGGTCGCAGAGGCGCAATTGCCCGTGAAGAATCGATCTGATCCCGCCTTTTAACTGATGCCAGAATTTCTTCATAAGAGGCTTTTTCATCCCGCTCCACCATCTCGTGATACCGCCGCATGGCCCTTTCCTCTGCTGAGGCATCCAGAAATACCTTCAGATCAGCTTCCGGCATGACAACTGTGCCAATGTCCCGTCCAACCATTACCACACGTCCCTGCTCGCCGATCCTTCTTTGCTGCGCGGTCATCGCAGTGCGCACGCCTGGATAAGCGGAGACCTGCGAGACATCCTGATTCACCTCCGCAGAACGGATATCCCAGGTAATGTCTTCTCCATCCAGCAGAATATCATTCTTTCGTCCATCCTGCTGGCATGCCGGGCGCACATCGATCCGCACTGCCTGTGCCAACTTGCATACAGCCTGCTCATCATCCACAGTGCCAAGCCGCTGTTGGGCAGCCCAAGTCACTGCCCTGTACATCACGCCTGTATCAAAATAAAGGTACTGCAAATGATCGGCCAGTTTTTCCGCCAGGGTCGACTTGCCGGAGGCGGCCGGGCCATCAATTGCGATCTTGTTCCGAATTGTCATGTTAATAAATACCTGTTTTCCACATTCGAAAGAAATGAATGGTTAATTTCCTGCATCTTCGCCGTTGCTTGGGAAAAGATCAGATTTTGTCCACAAAATGATGCGCTCTTCTTGCAACACAACCTCGCGGAAGGTTAACCATCCCAGCCAATCATCACCCAGAAGAATTGACCAGGCTGGCATTTCCTGCCATACAAAATCCTGACCCGAATAACCAGCTGTCAACCCGGGGTTATCTTTTTGCCCGGTGATGACCAACAGAGGCTGTTCTTCTGCCGGCAGGAAATTCACAAACTGCACCTGTGATTGATCACGCAAGAGCCAGCGCAGGCTCGGGGAATCAAGCTGCATGACAACCGTGCCTGGACCTGTGCGTTCCCCTGTCTGTTGCGCTGAAAGGTCGCCCACCGTCTTCAATAAAAGATCCGCTTGCGCCGGATAAGGTCCCGTTCGCCAAAGTTCAGCCTCCGGGTGAGGCCCCAATCCAGCCGCGTGCCAGCTCGCCGAGAAGGTATACAACAAAAGGCATCCCCCCAACCCCAGCACAAACCCAACCTTGGCCGCCGGAGCTGACCACCCCCAGCCAACCAGCACAACCAGGAGGGCCATCACCACCAGGGTGGCCGCCAGGCGCACCCAGCGTAATTGCAGATCCACTGATGAAAGAATGGGACCAGAAAGCCCGGCGAGATTCATCCAGACCAGAATGCCCAATACCATCACGGCCACGGCCAGGGCATATGCAATCCAGCGCACCTCCTGCTCCACATGAGCCTGGCGGCCCAGCAGTCTGGCTGCCATGCCCAGCAGGGGGATTAACACCCAAACCAGATCGATCTCCTGTCGCCCGGGATAAATGAGCACCATCAACAAAGCCGCCGTGCTCCATACACAAAGGAAGCGGTCCAACTGCTCCCGGTTTCTAAATTGAGTCAGTCCCGCCCAACTCCCAAACACCAAAGCCAGGCCCTCATAAGCCAGCAAGGCAACCAGCATACGCTGAAACGTACTGCCTGACCCACTAACCCAGCCCTGCAAATACATGGGCAGGCTGCCTGCCGCCGCACCAATCCCGCCGGGCTTGATAAAGAACAATAGGCCAAGTAAAACAAAACTGCCTGCAAACCAACCCAGGAATTTCTTCCAGCCAAACTCTTGGGCGTGTTCTTCACCAGCCAAGACCAACAACGTTTCATCAGTGCCGCGCTGCTTAACCAAGCGCAGATAGCCAAGTGCCAGGGCTAGAGCAATCAATCCCGGCCAGATCTCCGGCCCGCTCAACAAGGCCAGTGCCGCCATGGAACCGCCAAGGGCAGCCTTTCGGCGCACAAAAAATGCCCCGGCCAGCAGCAAGAAAGCAGAAGCCAGGATCAGCGTATCAGCCTGCCTGGATGCAGCCACCAAGCCCGGGCTGATTGCCAGGAAAAAGGTCAGCAACAAAGCCGTCTTGCGTCCCAGTTGTTCACGTAAAAGATAAGGAACGCCAACCAGCAGGCTTCCCGCCAATGCCGGCAAAAGCCGCGCAAGGAAATTTGTGGTCTGAAAAACATAGAACAATCCGCCCGTGAAAAGGACATAGAGTGCTTGCGCCCCAACCCCGGTCGATTGCCCATTAGCAAATGCAAGGGCCTTTAAAGCCAGTTCAGCCTCGGCGTCAGACAATGGGTTTTTTCCAAGATGGAGCAGGCGTACGGTCAAAGTCAACAACAAAATCACTGCATACAGGCCGCTCTCTGCTGTCCATTTTTTTGTGCTCATGCCTTCTTACCTCAGTTGGTTAGATTGATCAGACGACGTTGCTGCCCCAGGCACTTCGAAAATAACGATGTTGCCCTGAGTAAACACCGGCCTGAGATGCTGCGTAAATTTTGCCTCGCTGACCCGGTAGGTACTGCGTTCGAGATTGCCCACCACTACATACCGCACCTGGTAGCGCTCCAAAATGGGTTTGGCCTCCTCCCAGCGGTTGGTCTGGTACACGGTTTCAATCTCAACCTGGCGCGAACCCATCTCCTCTGCTCCGCCCCGCCACTGACTTTCGTGACCTGGCCAGCCAAGCAGATTGGGCAGCCCGGTGTGGGTGGCAATGCGCGCATACCCACTGTAACTGCCACCCACCGCTTCCACGATTACGCCATCCGGGGCCTGCCGCAGCCATTGGATTGCCGCCAGGTCATCGGAAGCATAATAGCTGATGAACCGCGTTCCGTCCAGTGAAAGATCAGTGAAGCCAAAATTCCTTGTCTGCGAAAGCAGTCCAAACACCGGGTAAGCCAGCGCACTGATCAACACCATAGACCAGACAACAGCATACAAGCCCTTTTGCAATTTCTTCAGCTCACCCCACAAAACCACTGAGCCATACGCCGCCGCAATCGCCCACAAGATCCAGGCCTGAAAATAGAACTTGAAGATGGTGTTCATGCGCGTGCTGAACTGGTCCCGCAGATACATAAACTCAGGAAACAGCACCAGCCCTGCACCCACAAATAACAACGCCAGCACAAAACCATCAGCCGTGGTTAGCTTGCGTTTATCGTCCCTGCCTGTTTTGGGCTTCGCTTCAGTGAATACACCAACCAATGACCAGACTAAAGTCAGCAGTCCGATCAGGGTGATCCATGTTCCCGGTTGGGCCAGGCGGCGCACCAGCGATCCAAACAATAACGTGAACGCATCACCCGCACCCTGCAAGCTGAGCAGAAAACTCGCCCCACTATTGAGTCTGGCCGAATCAGGAATGATATCCGGCAGCCAAACCATCATTCCAGCTGCCAGAAAGGAAAATACCCACAGGCCGCCCACCAGCAGCAGGGCAAACTTCAAGCCCTTCATCAACTGCTGGCGATTGCCGGCAGTCCACCATAACCAGATCAGATAAAAAGCAATCGGGATCAACAGCGTACCAAACATCACCCAGAAATGCACCCCTCTGGTGAAAAAGGCCATGCTGGGCAGGAATCCGCCAGCCTGGGAAGCAAACCCGCTGTAAAAAGGCAGGTACAGCAAGACACCCAGCAGACCTACTGTAATACCTATACGCATAAAAAGGCTCAACAGACCGGCATGCCAGCCTTCCCGCTGCATGCGCTTCAACGCCACAATCGCCGCATATAAACCCACATAGATCGGAAAGTCCCAGGTGTTCAAAAACGCCAGGCCGCCCATCACCAGCACCACCAGCCAGAACTCTCCCTGCCGCAGCCACTGGTACAATGCCAGATGCCGCAGATAAACCTCTTCTCCGCGTGCCCAACGGCCAAACCAGCTCACCAGTGATTCACCGCCAAACTGGAAGCCTTCCGGGCGCAGGAAGAACTGCAAAGCCAGGCCAACAGCCAGCAGCACGAACGGCATAGCCAGCACATGCGGGTGCAGGTCTGCCAAAAGGTAAGAGAAAAATGGAAATTCATCAATCACTTCCTTGCTCCCACCTGCCAGATCATAGTCCTGCAGCACGCGCGAAGCGCGCCACCACCAGATGCCTCCCGGCCGCTCTGGCCGCCAGGTAAATGGCGGTGATGGCGGATTGACAAGCTCCTGCAAATCCAGCCAGCTCCAGAAACGGGATTGCCATCCTCCGTCTGCCGTCTGCCGCCAGAACAAACCTCCTGAATGGAATACTTCCAACATTCCTTCCAGATTACCCAACAGCAAGACAAACAAAGGCCCCAGCAATGCCCCGCCAATTTGCGCGGCCGCTTTCATCGGCCGTTGTCGGTGCCGGCTGGCAAGCAAATTAAAGACGATCCCATAGGCTGCTGCCGCCGTCAGGGCAAACCACAAAGCAGATGCCAGATTGAACGCCACCCCCGGTTCGACACCCGTCATCCGCATCAACATGGCGATCATGACATAGCCGAAGTAATAATAAGAGATGGAGTAACCAGCCAGCCAGGGGTCACGCGGCGGAAAGGTCGGTGAGCGCAAGATGGCATTGATGAAGGCCATTTCCATAGGTTTTTCAGTGCCCGAAATATCCGGGTTACCGGCACGCACATATGTCCAGAATGCAAAACCAATCAGGAACAGCACTTCAACTGTTAAGATCACTCTCTTGTGATCTGCCAGCCAATCAACAAATTCTCGCCAACGTCCCTTGAGCGACAACGCACTCAGTCCTGCTACAAACAGCAGGGCGAGCAGCATTCCTCCCGCATCATTTCGCACAAATTGCAGAGAAGCCAGCAGCCAGAAAATATACCCCCAGATCAAAAGCCCCAAAGGCCGTGCAAGTGCAAATCCCCGGTCGGCCAAATTGGGCATCAACCGATAGGCGATCGGGAACGATAGCCAGCCTAGTGCCAGCAAAAATAGATACCAGAGCAAGAAATCAAACATGTTCAAGCAGTCACTTTCCGCCGGTCTTCCTGAATCTAATCGGCAAGCAATACCTGATAGATGACAGTATCATCCTGCCGGTATACACTCTGCCACAGGTCGCCGTTCCATTCTTCAAATTTCACCAAGCCCTGCCCTGGAAAATATGCCTGTTCCAGTTGGCCGACTATGATATATTGTACATCGTATCGCCGCAAGAAGTCTTCAACCGCCGCCCGATTGCTGGTCGTATAGAAAGTGGTAATCGCATCCACCCGCCTGGTAACCCACTCCGAAGAGACAACCGAACGCTGCTGGCGCTGGTGCCAGTTCCAGCCGACCACACCCGGCAAACCAGTGTTGATCGTAAAACGGCTTCCCCAGCGATATTCCGGCGTATTCCCTTCCACGATCACCGGTGAGCCTTCAACATTCTCCAGCATCCATTGAATGGCTTGATAATCCTGACCCAAATCCATATCCATTCCCTGGTCGCTGTAGGTGGCTGTCATCATGTAAGCCATGCCATCCAGGGTGTGCGGCGCATTTCTGCTCATCCGGTCTGTGACCTTGTCCAAGCCGCCTGCCACCGGGAACAGGAAAGCACTGAACAGCAGCGCCCCCAGTCCAAATCGCCAAATACGCCACCCGGTCATCGCCCAGTTCGCCACCACAACTGGCAGCAGCCACAGCAAAGCCGCAGCAGCCGATATGGCAAACATCACCCAGGCCTGCATGTAGAACTTGAAAACCGTGTTCATCCGGCCAATATCGCCTTCCAGCACAAACACCTCAACAAACAGGGTCATGAACAACGCACTGCCCGTCAGGAACAGCACCAGCCGCTTCTCGTCCGGCTGGTCAGGCCGAAGCAGCAGAACCCCCGCCCAGGCAGCCATTGGAAGCGCCAGCCAGGCGATTGACACACCTGTCGCCAGCAGCACCACTGTTAATCCAGCCAGCAAGGCCAGAGAACCATAGATCACGCCCAGGTATCTGCGCAGCTTGTTCAGGTGTGATACCGGGGTAGTCGCCATCCATTCCCGTGTTTCCCACACCAGCCAGCTAACGATCACGAACAGGAACAACCCCCAATGCACCAGGTAAGAGCCGAGCGGGGTGTGTTCGTCAATTTTCCACAGCATGATACTGGTATACCCGGCCCCATACCAGCGGCTGAAAGGTTGGTACATTCCCCATGTCAAAACCAGCAGCAAGGCCAGGCTGCCCAGCCACCGCCACCATCCTCGTTTCGCAGAAGATCCGTCTTCACCGCCGCTGCTTTCCCAGCCATGCCGGAAGAAAGTGTACGTTACCGCCGCCACGCCAACCAGAACATAGGTTGGAAAATCCCAGGTATTGGTGGGCCGCAAAGCGCCCATTGTCAATGCTCCCAAAAAGATTGCGCAGCTATACGTGACCCACCCAGGCAGCCGCCCTGCGGATTGCCATTGCCAGCGTCCCTTGAGAATGGACACCGCCCAGGCGATCGCCAGCAGAGTGATTGGCAAAGCGATCATATGCGCATGCAGGTCTGCATACAGGAAAGTGAAGAAGGGAAACTCGGTGATCACATTCCCCGGTATCGCCCGGCTGGGTATCCAGTACCAGTCTCCAGGCGGATAAGGCAGCAATCCGCCCCTGAAAAACCTGCCAATACCCTGAAAGAACCACAGCCAGCGCTGGAAGATATTCCCATCACCCGTTTGACCGCCCGGCGCTGCCATGCGCTGGAACCCGTTCACGATCATGCGTACCGTCCCCAGATTGCCCAGGATCAAGACAGCCAGAGAGGTACTCAATCCGGCAATCAACGGCAGATCCCCTGTTATTTCTTCTTTGGCTAAAGGAGCATCATCAGGCGGTTTCGCAGCCAGAATTACCTCCGCCTCACCACCTTCTGCTGGATCTTCCCCTTCACTTAAAGCTGATTGATCCGATTGCTGTGTCAAAAACAAACGGGGAAGCCGCACCTGCCCGGCAAAGAGATTCCAGCCGATTGAGAAAGCCCCCGCTCCCACAAAAGCAAACAAGGTGGGCAGCACCAGATTGTAGGCAATCGAAGGCTCAATTCCCAACCACTTGACCAGCACGCCCACCACCACAAAACCATAATAATAGTAGTTGATATACCCGCCCGCAAACCAGGGATCATAAGGCGGAAATGTAGTGCTTTTCAACACCGCCTGGAAGTAGGAAAAATCCATCGGCTTTTCGCCGCCCTTGTAGGGATGCCACAGGTCAGGATTGCCCAAACGGATCAAGAGGTCAATCACGAAAAAGGCCAGGAAAACACCCTCAGCGATCAGAATGTCTCGGCGTTTTGTCTGCCACAACTGGCGCAGATTGATCCTCTGTTTCCAGAAGAGGAAGGCGTTGCCCGCCAGTACCAGCAGGATCACCACACTGATCGTAGTACGGGTCACCGGAACGCCCGCCGAGCCAGCCAGCCAGACCAGCCAGGCCACCAGCAGCATCCCCACCAGCCGCGCAAATGGATAGCCCTTGTCTGGCAGGCCGCCCAATCCCATCCGCACGAGCGGCATGACCACCCAGCCCAGCAGGCTGACCACAACATACCACAGCACCGCCCCCAGCCAGGGCGCCCGGTTATAAATGGCGTCCCGGTTGAACAATTCTGTCCAGGTACCGCCTGCCCGCTGGGCAGCCAGCCTGTCATCCGGCAGCAACAGTGTCCCTGGCTGTTTCCCGGCTTGTTTGGGTGTCACCCGGATCACAGTCGACAAATCCACCGAGTTCAGCAGGCTGCGTACCTTCTCCGGGTTATAATCTGGCCGCTTTTGAAAGATCAGCACTTTAGGATGATCGTACACCGTGAAAGCTTCTTCAGCAAATTGGGTATTGAATCGCAGTCCACCCAAATTCGGGTCAGACTGCACTACTTTCACCAGGGTAAAACCCAGTTCGCCCTCAAACATTCCCGGCTCCGCCACCCGATAACACCACAGGATATCCCTGTCCTCCGGGCAGCCCAACAGATTGCGATAATAAGCGGTTGTCAAAGGATATCGTTCCGGCACGCGCGTGGTCGTTCCCCACTGGCGGTTGGAGCTGATGAACACATAGTCAGCCTGATCCAGATTGCCAATGAAACGCTCCAGCTTTTCCTGGTTGTCATCCCAATACATTTCAAAGTTGAGCTCTGTGCGGTACAGCCCAAGGTTGTAATCGTAAGGACTCAATCCATACAGGCCGACCGGCAGGGGATCATCCCACGAGCTTTCCTTGGCCTGCGTGCTGCCATACAAGGCAATTGCTCCTGGCCCATCCACAAATTCAACCCTCAGCACATATTGACGGCCAGGAGCAAGCTCCACCGGCGGATCAAAATCAAGGGTAAATGGCCTGCCACGCGGATCATTTTTCAATGCAAAAGCATCAGCCACCTCGGCCGTACCCAGCACCTGCTCAAGAGCATCAGGCTGGATCACCTTAACCCGCAGTAATTTGGCCTCCGGGAATTGTTCCCAATCCACCACCCACGGCAGATGCACTGCACGCAGTGTGCCCCCATCCCGCGAATTGAAATGTGCGGTGTAACTGGATCCCTGGCGCAAAGCATCCATCGGTTCGGCCAGTGCTTGCAGAAAATCACCCTGGGCATTATTAAAACGCATCGCCATTGGACCGGCAAAATCCAGCGACACACCTTCCTCCGGACGCAGGATCAAATACACCATCTCGCCCTGTTTGAGCGCCACCGGAAAAGTGAAAAAGAAATCCTGTGCCGACCCGCGCTGCTCAGCGCCGCGCGAAAAAGCGCTTGTCAACCGCTCTGCCCCCAACGGATCACTGCCATCCCGCTCTCGTGACAGGATGATATCCAGGTTGACCCGATCCTCTTCGGAAACCCCGTTACGGTTAACCACGTGCGCAAAATTCAATCCGACCATATTGGCAGACTGGTGCGGCACAAAAGCCATTACCAATGGCTGTGAGGCAGTGGCTGTATAACCCGCTTTGAATGCAATCGGGAAATTGGTCTCGTCTCCGTTATTGGCTACACGCAAATTAATCGCTGCCGGCACATTTTGATAGATCCATTCACTGGCCTCCACTCGCGTGACCGGCCGGGTGTAGATGCGGGTGAAAGCAAAAGCCCAGGCAAATGTCAATACAAGCACCAGAAAGCCCATCGCTGGCACAACAATCCGTCCCCAATGCAGCCCACCCAGTCCCTTTCCTGCTTCCTTGTGGCTCTTAACTCGTTCCCACAGGGCAAAGATCGCCCAGGCCGCAATCACCGCCAGTGCCGGGTAGATCGGCAACTGATAGCGCATGGTTGGGTTGCCATTGAATGACTGCCAGGTGAAATAAAATGCTGTCCAGCTCCACAAGACCAGGTGCTGCCGCCACTCTCCGCCGCGTACCATCTTCCAGCCCATGCCCAGGAACCCGCTCCAGGCCAGGATGCCCAAAGGCAAACCCAGACCCCAAAGGATCATATTCATTCCGGAGAACCAGAGCGGACGGCGTGCCCACTGCAAGGCCGGCGGGAAATCCACGTCTCCGCTGGTCTGAGCCGCAAGCGACTTCATGGTCTCCACCCAATCCGGATTCAGACCGATCCCGAAAAAACCAGGACCATTAAAGGCGTAAGGCTGAAAGATGCGAAAGGTGATCAAGCTGACCACCGCCCCCAGCACCAGATTGCGTATCACCAGCCAAACGCCATCCTGCCGGCTTTCTTCCGCGGTTTTGTAAAACCAGACCAGAGCAGCCGCAGGCAAAAGCAGTGCTGCGGCTGCGGCGTTGATCTTGGATGCCACCGCCATACCCAGCGCCACCCCAAACAGCAGGTACAGGCCAATGCCATCCCACTGGCGCAGCAACATATCCCCCAGTCCGCCTGCCGGAATATCGACCCCGCCCTCATCCTCCAGACCAGCGTCAATCTCCTCTGCCTGTTCACATGCTTTTACTGGCCTGGTGGCAATCAGCACGGCAAAGAGCAGGGCCAGGGTGATGAAGAAATTGGTGTAATTGTCCACCACAAAATAGTGCGATATCTGGATCGGCAGCACAGAAAAAGCTGAGAATGATGCCGCCAGCAAAGCCAGCCTCTGCTTGCCATACAAGCGCAACGCGATCAAATATACCAGCAGCACGGTCAGCAGATCCAGAATGCCCGAAACCGCCCGTCCCACCATCTGGATCTGGTCGAACCCTGTCTGCCCTGTCCATTCCCCCAGATAGCGCACCATGATGATTGGCAGCGTGCCATACACAAAGAAACCGAAACCGCGGTTGTTGGGGTTCAAGCTGGATGTAGCGGTATTGAAATATTCCCCAAGGCTGTTGACTGGCGCAATGCCGGTCTCAACCATGGTCAGAAACCGTTCATCTGGATGTAGATGCTGGTTTTGATCCCAATCCAGACCCACGAAGCGGAAATAAGCTCCCAGCAGGATCACGCCCAATAGAAGGATGCCCCACACCCAGGAGGGTCGTCCCGATTTCCCGGGGAGGCTGACATGTTCATCTTGTGTGTGTAGGTTCATTTGCATACCTTTATCATCGCACCAGGCTTATTCCCCTTGCTGCAACTCAGGATATTCAACCACCGTCTCCGGCGGCACAAAGAACATCCAGAAATTCTTGCCGGGCAATGGATTTGTATATAAAGAAAAACTACCCCGCGGGTAAATGGAATCCAGCAATTCCATGGATTGCAGATCTTCTTCCTTCACAATGAACAGTTTTGGACCAGCGGAGGACATGGTCGACACAATGTCCTCCGGCCAAAGTGCATAATCTTTTTCAGGAAACCCGGCATTGATCCCCACCAGGCGCGTGTCCACCCAATGCGGGTAAGGGATCACATAAGCTGCATCCCGGTCGCCAAATGTATCCGCAAAGCCGCGGATCACTTTTCCCATCTCGGAAGTGTTCCAGGCCCCCCGCATGAACTGGGAACCGTATTGCACCAGCACCAGGTCATAATTCTGTCTCGCCGAGACAGCCAGCAAAGTCAGCGCCAGCAATGCCACCAGCCCCTTACCCAGCCAATGCCTGGTCTTTTTTGCGAGCGCGGCAAACACGCCCTCCGCTCCCATGCCAGCGATCAGGAACACGATCACCAGCGCCCCGCCTGTGCGATTGAGTGAGGGGTTCTCGTCCGGAAAAGCAAGAGAAAGGGTGGAAGGCAGCATCAGCAACGGGATGGACACGATCAGGAATAGATCCAGCCAATCCCGCTTGCGCACGTATCGCACGCATACCATCACCAAACCCAGGAAATAGAAAGCCGCGCTAATCACATCCAGCGCTGGCCGGCCAGGATTGGAATGCACCCAGATGCCGCCATTGTCCCAGAAAGGCATGATCAAGGCTTTCCAATTGTTCTGCAAAAAGATAACCAGCGGTGATCCCGGGAAAGTCCTTTCCGCGGTTCCCATGCGGGTAAAGGCGCGGTACCCAAACATCTGCGGATCAACCATCATATAGCGCAGTAACGGCAAAAAAATCAAAAGAGAGACAAAAGCCAGAGCCAGTAAACCCGCCAGCGCTTCTTTGCGCTGCCCTTTGGATTGCTGATGTACAAGATACAAACCAAAAGCCGCCACAACCACAAAAGGTACGATCCGCATCGGGCTGTAGCCATGCAAACCCAACCCCAGCGCCAAACCTGCCAGCAGGAAATCATTCCAGCGTGAGCGGCGCAAACCGCGGATCAAATAATACAGGGTCGGTGCAGTGAACAGCGGATACAAGGCAAAGCGCAGCGCCACGCGGGCGATGATATTCGGCCAGTAAGCTGTCGCCGCCAGGACAACGGCTGCCAGTCCCACCCACTTGTTACCGGTTTCCTTGCCCAGCAGGTAAATGTATGGCAGGGTGAACAAGCCGGCCAGCGCCGTGCCAATCTTCAAGCTCAGGAAACTCAAGCCCGTGCCAAACACCTGGCTGACGGCAGCCGTCAGATACATTTGAAATGCTTCCCGCCCTGTATTGCGTAGGAAAAAGATGGAGAACTGCCCATCGAGCACATCTTTCACGTCCATCAATTTTTCGGCGTGATCGCTGAACATCTCGCCTGGCACTTGCGCCAGGTGCACAAATCGAAAATACACCGCCAGTAACGCCACACCCACCAGCAGCAAATCCCAGGGTTCAAAACGGATGGTTTGCGGAACATTGCGCAGAAAACCACTCACCCGCTGACGGAGCCGTTGTACCTTTTCAGGATCACGCTCCCAAAGGGCTCTCAGCATGAAGAACAGCATGGCCGCCCAAAGTGCCAGATTCAGAATGTTGAAGCGGTTGCCGCCAAACATCACAAAAGCCATCAGCATCAGCGGCAGACCGATTAGAAAACTGCTGCGTTGAAGCTGGGGGACGAATTTCCTGTCCCCCGGCACATTTTCTGCCAGTTGCACTTCATCCTTGAGCAGGGTCACAACCAGCAGAACCGCCGCCCAGGTGTAGATCAACACAGCCGGCAAAACATTGCGCTGCGGCGGCTCCAGAAGGAATTGCGCCAGCAAAGCCAGCAAAAGACACCCCAGGGTCTTCCACGGCAAAGACAGTGCGATCCGCTTTCGGTCTGCTTTTTCCTCCACCGCCGCCGGTATCTGCCGCCAGGCTTCCTGAAGACCTTCACCTGATTCCCCGTCGTCCGGCGGGATGCTGATCCTTCCATAGCGGGCCGGGTTCAATTTTGACTTTAGAAAATCCAGAATACTGGGTTCATCCATCATGATCAGAATTACGCTTTCCCATGTTGATTTTGTAGAATGGACAATCTTGTTAATCTTACTTCATGCGGCAACCTACATCAAGTCAAAATCCGGTTGCAAATCAGGCCACTTTCCAACCGCCATTTTTCATCGCCAACGCTGGCGCTTTGGCTGTGCTTAATAAAATAAAGCTGCGCAGCTTCATGCGCAGCGATACCAAATTGTCTCTTCGTGTTCACCTGATTTTGCGCCGCGCCACATAAAAAGAATACGAGCCTTGTGGCTGTTCAACTTCTTCTTCATAAGCCGCTTTGACAATGGCATTCGTCAGCACAAAATTCCAGCGCTGTGGCACCAGGATCCAACGCTTGAACACGAAATGATTAAGCACAGTCGGCACGCCCCAATAATGCCCCAACTCCAGAATGCGCAATGCCCGCGGCGAAAAATAATGCCAGTATCTCTCGATCTCAAATCCGGCCTTTGTCAGCCGTTCCTGCCACACCTCCGGCGAATCACAATGATAATGCCGGGAAATCCAGTTGAAGAACCGCCGATAGGCTTCCCCCAGAAAACGCAACCCGATGCGGTCCAAAAAATTGGATATCGACAAATTCGCCAGAAAGTTGTGATTGGGCACACAAAAAACGAACATCGCGCCTGGCTTCAACACCCGCGCCATCTCTGCCAGCACCGAATCCAGCTCCGGGATATGCTCCAGAACGGAATTGCTGATTGCGCTGCCAAAATGAGCCGATGGAAACGGCATCAGGTCGCCGCTGCCCTGAATGACCAGACGGTGCCCGCCAGCCTTGCCCGCCAGATGCACCGGTCCCGTCCACGGGTCCAGGCCCACATCCAGCGGCTCAGTAAAAGCCGTGGTCACAAACTGCCCATCACCGCAGCCCAGATCTAGGATCGGCCCTGGCAGGTCAAACTGCTGATAGCTGCGTGCTTCCACCGCCCGCAACACAGCCCGAAAATAAGGCAACTCCCGCAAATTCAGCCACAGATAATCCCGTTCAACCTCTGTTGTAATTCCTGCTTTTTGATTTTCCATCATCGCTTCTCTATTTTTTCGCCTGCTTCAACTCATCCAGCATCTCCGTGAACAAGTCCTCATAAGCTGCCGCAATGTGGTCTGGTACATATTGCCGGGCAATCATGGCCGCATCCTGACGGTAAGCAGCCGGGTTGGTAAAAATTTCCAGCAAAGCTGCTGCCAGGGCATCTGCATCACCAATCGGGATGATCTTGCCCATCCGATGCCGCAAAGCCGGCTGGCGCACACCTGGCAGATCAGAAGCCACGCTGGGCACCCCGTTCATCATCGCCTCGATCTGCACCAAACCAAATGCTTCAGTGGAATTCAGGCTGGGCATCACCAGCACATCCAGGTTGGGGTAGTAATTCGCCATTTGTTGTGGATTGAGATTTCCCAAAAACCGCCAGTACCCGCTCTCCTGATACTTGCGAATGGTCGGTTCTAGCCTCGCGAAGTAATCCTCCTCGCCGATGATATTCCCGTATGGGCCGGCGAATTGCACCTGCAAATCGGGAAAACGCTCGATCAACCGCGGCATGGCATTCAACAGGATCTCCACGCCTTTCTCGGTGGCAAAACGCGAGGCCATCCCGATCACCGGTTTGCGCTGGCCAGGATTATTGGCTGCACGAAACGCCTCTAACGCATCCGGTGTGGTCTCCGGCAGCACGACCGGCGGGTTGATCACCCGCAGCTTATCCATATGCCGCGAGATATACGGAGAATGCTCCGCATAATCCTGGGTATAGGTCACAATGCGGTGCGTAAAGAACGCTGCCAATTCATTCATCAGCAGCACAGCCTGATTGGCCGCCAAACTGAGCAACCCTGGCGGCATGCGCAGATCGCAATGATACGTCAACACGGTGGGCTTGCGCAGCAGACGTCCGCGCAGCGCCAGACCGGCCGCGTCAAACTGCGGAAGATGCAGTTGGATCACATCATGCTCCATCACCAGCTTACTGGCCAGCAGCCCAAAGGTAGGCATGATCACACCCTTGCTGATACGAAACAACACCGGTGCGCGCACAATGCGCACCCCATCCACCACCTCTTCTCTGGGCAGGCCATTTTCATACTGCGAGGTAAGCACCGTCACCGCATGGCCGCGATGCGCCAATGCCCTGGCCAGTCTTTCGGCATAGATCGTCAGGCCACTGGTGTGTGGCCGGTAATATGTTATGGCTGTCAAAATTCGCACGATTGGTTTACCCTTCAAAAAGATTTTGATTGGCCTGGCACCATGCGTACAGGCGCTCAACCCCTTCCTGAACACTCACTTTTGGCCGCCAACCCAAAACATCTTCAGCCTTGCGGATGTCGGCCACAAACACCGGCTGATCTCCGGGCCGCCAATCCCCCGTTCCCGTCAGAATGGGATGCCCAGCCAGCCTCTCCAGCATCGGCCCAAACTCCCGCCAAATGGACATGGTATTCTCAATTCCGCCGCCCACATTGAAAACCTGACCGGCAGCCTTGTCGATTTGCGCCACGGCGGCATCATAGGCATCCAGCAGATCCGTCACAAACAGCACGTCCCGCACCTGTTTACCATCGCCATAAATGGTGATCGGCCGTCCGGTAATGGCTGCGATCACAAACCACGCCACCCAGCCCTGGTCCTCAATGCCAAACTGGCGCGGCCCATAGATGCAGGATTGCCGAAAGACCACCGTCGGCAAACCATAAATGCGGGAATAGTCACGCACATACTGGTCTCCGGCGCCTTTTGAGCAGCCATAAGGCGAGTGAAAATCCAGCAATGCATCTTCCGGCACCCCCTGCGGCAGGTCGGCGTATCCGTAGCGGGTTTCCTCTTCCACCACGCGCACATTCTCCATGCCCCCGTAGACTTTATTGGTCGATGAATATACGAATATCGGGTTGCGGCCGGAAATGCGGGCCGCCTCCAGCACATTGAAAGTGCCCAAGGCATTGCTCTCAAAATCCTCGCGCGGGTTGCTGACCGAGGTGGTAACTGCCACCTGCCCGGCCAGATGCACGATCACATCTGCATCTGCTGCCGCCTGTTGAATGGCCACTGCGTCCCGCACATCTCCTTCCGCCAGGCGGAAGGCAGCTGCTCCATACTTTTCTCGCAGCCAGCGCAGATTGACCTCGGCCCCGGCTCTGGAAAGATTATCAAAGACGACCACTTGCTCCCCTCTGCCGAGCAGCCGCTCGACATAGTTCGAGCCAATGAAACCGGCTCCGCCAGTGATCAAATAGTGTTTCGCCATATCTCTACTCCCCAAGGGTTTTTCTCAGGCGCTGATTATGGTCAAGTCAATCTTCAACGTCCTGCTCGCGTTGCTGCAAAGCCTCAAACAACGAAGCGAAAGAGCGCCCTTCCTTGATCAGTCCAACCAGCCCAAACGTGCCGGTCACCAAAAATTGCATTAAATGCATGGCCAGGGCATAAGAAAGCCCAACCGATACACTGATCCCCAAAAAGGACAATGCCCCCACCAGTGAAGCCTCATACACACCCAACCCGGCCGGTGCGGAAGGCACTGCCGCTCCCAGTGCCAAAAAGCTGTCAACAAAAGCACCCCACCACAGGGGCGCATCTGGCACAAGTGACAACAACACAATATAGTAAATGGACACCCAGATTGACCAGGTCACCACCAGCCAGAAAATGGCCAACAGGAATTGGCGGGCGTCAGTTAGTACACCCAAACCGCGCAGCAAGCCATCGAGTTTGGGAACCACGAATTTTGCAACCAGCGGGCTTTTTTGACCCCAGCCCTCAACGATTTTTTTCACCTGCTCATGGTAACGTGCCATCAAAAACAGCAGCACAAATACCAGGATAACCGCCGCCAGCGAAACCAGCGCCAGCGTCTTGTTGGCATCCTCTACGCCCAATATCAGGGGAAAAGTCGCCAGGAACATACCGGCTGCCACCGCCACATCAAAAGCCCTTTCGATCACAATGGTGGACAACACATGCAGTGTCCCCAGACCGGTGGCCTTGCCCATAAAGACAGCCCGTCCAAGCTCTCCAGCCTTCAAGGGCAGGAGATTGTTAAGCAGGTAACCCTCATTGACGATCAGAAAAGTTTGTCCCAATGTCGGTTTGTTGTCCAGCAATGTGCGCCACAACATCGACTTTGAAAGCAGCGAAAGGATGGTCAGCAACACCGCCGCCACCATCGCCTCCGGCCGAATCACTGAGAAATCAATCTTCGCATCCTGTTCCTGAAATTTGATCAGAAAAAGAATGGCGCCCAATGCCACAATACTGATCAGCACCCCCGGCAGCCAGCGCATCAAATTCTTGCGCAAATAGGCAATCAGTGTTTTCAATCGTCCTCCAGGCGCAAAACAGCCATAAAGGCTTCCTGGGGAATTTCGACATTTCCGACCATCTTCATGCGCTTCTTGCCGCGCTTCTGTTTTTCCAGCAGTTTTTTCTTGCGCGAAATATCGCCGCCATAGCACTTGGCCAGCACATCTTTGCGCAGCGCTTTCACATTGGCTCTTGAGATCACCCGTCCGGTCGCAGAAGCCTGGATGGGCACATCATACAACTGACGCGGGATCAATTTCCGCAGCCTGGTCACCAATGACTGTCCCTTGTGATAGGCATCTTCGCGGTGCACAATGGCCGCCAGGGCATCCACCGGCTCACCGCCCACCAGCACTTCCAGCTTCACCAGATCGCCAGGGCGGTATTCCGCAAACTGGTAATCCATCGAAGCATAACCGCGCGTCCGTGATTTCAAATCGTCAAAGAAATCCACGATCAATTCAGAAAGCGGGATTTCGTAATTTAGCTGCACCCGGTTTGGCGCCGGATAATCCTGATCGATATACGTTCCCCGGCGTTTTGTCACCAAATCCATGATCGTCCCGTAATACTCTGTGGGCGAAAAGATTTGCAGTTGCATCCACGGTTCCCCAATCTCCTCGATCAGGGTTTCGTCCGGCAGTTGCGCCGGAGAGTCGATCAACAATTCGCGGCCATCGCGCATCTTCAGTTTGTATTCCACCGAAGGCGCCGTAACCACGATATCCAGGTCATACTCCCGCTCCAAACGTTCCTGGATGATCTCCATGTGGAAAAGCCCCAAAAATCCGCAGCGGAAGCCGAAATTCAAGGCCTGCGAAATTTCCGGTTCATACTGCAAAGAGGCATCGTTCAACTGCAATTTCTCCAGCGCCTCTTTCAGGTCTTCATAATCCTCGCCGTCCACTGGATAAATACCGGCAAACACCATCGGCTTGGCATGCTTGTAACCAGGCAAAGACTGCCCTGCAGGCTGGGAAGCTTTGGTGAAAGTATCTCCCACCCGGCATTCCTTGACCGTCTTCAATCCCGTGGCAATATAGCCCACATCCCCTGCTTGCAGCAGGACATCAGGTTTCATGTTCGGGGCAAACACCCCGATCTCCACTGGTTTAAGATCCGTGCGGGTCGCCATCAACCGCAAAGTGTCCGTGGGGCGCAGTTCACCCTGCACCACGCGTATATATGCGATCACACCCTTGTAAGCATCGTAATGCGAGTCAAAGATTAACGCCTGCAAAGGTGCATCGATCTCTCCCGTGGGCGGCGGGAACCGGCTAACAATCGCCTCCAGCACCTGCTCCACATGCAACCCTTCCTTGGCAGATATGCGCGGGATGCTGCCCGGGTCTATGCCCAGCAAATTGCCCAAATCATCAGCTACCTTGTCTGGCACAGCCGAAGATAAATCAATCTTGTTTAAAACAGGGAAGATCACCAGGTCGGATTCCAGCGCCAGATAAAGATTGGCCAGGGTCTGCGCCTCTATGCCCTGCGTGGCATCCACCACCAGCAAAGCACCCTCACAGGCTGCCAATGCCCGGCTGACCTCATAGCCAAAATCCACATGCCCCGGCGTGTCAATCAGGTTAAGCTCATAGGTTTGCCCGTCGCTGGCTGTATAGCTCATGCGCACCGCCGAGGCCTTGATCGTCACACCCTTCTCGCGTTCCAGGTCCATTGTATCCAGAACCTGGTTCTGCATGTCGCGGTCAGAGATGGTACCGGTAAGCTGCAACAAACGGTCAGCCAGGGTTGACTTGCCGTGATCAATATGAGCAATAATGCAAAAATTCCGGATCAGTTCTCGTTTCATAAGCGGATAGTAGTATACCGCAGATTAGCGGCGCTATTCAACCTCTCGTTAAATCTATCACCCAACACGATGAATGCCAGGATGCCAAGATCCGTTCCCCTTCGATTGTCCCGCACCCTGAGCCTGTCGAAGGGTGCCGGGTCACGAAATCACTCACCCAGCAACAATCCCTGCACGCGGCCTGCTCAGGATGCCTCTTCCTCAACCTCTGGCAGCACACCATCCACCAACGCTGCCAGATCCACCGTCCACTTCCCGGGATACCCCAAATGCGCCAGGAATTCCGTGTTGCCCTTCGGACCGTGTAATGGCGAGCAGATCAGCCCGCGCACTTCCATCCCGCTCTCCTGAGCAAACCCCAGCACCTCCATCAGCACCTGGCGATGCACTTCGGGGTCGCGCACCACCCCCTTGCCCTTGGCAACCACCTGCCGGCCGGCCTCAAACTGCGGTTTGACCAGCACCACCATCTGCCCGCCATCTGCACCAAACCAGCGGCAGGCCACTGGCAGCAGGATTTTCAAAGGAATGAAGGAGGCATCCATTGTCACCAAATGCACTGGCTCTTTGAATCCCTCAACATACCGGGCATTGGTGCGTTCCATCGGCACCACCCGCGGGTCAGTGCGCAATTTCCAGTGCAAGATACCATAGCCCACATCCACCGCATACACCCTGACTGCCCCGTGCTGCAGCAAGCAGTCGGTAAAACCGCCAGTGGATGCACCCACATCAACACATACCTTGCCGCTGATATCGTCCAGACCGAAAGCCTGCATGGCGGCTTCCAGCTTTTCGCCGCCGCGTGAGGCGAATCGCTGACCACAGTCCACCTCTAATGAGGAAGAGCTGTCGACCCTGGTGGCCGGTTTGATCACCACCTGGCCATCCACCCGCACCTGGCCGGCCATGATCAGGCGCTGCGCCAGAGATCGGCTCTCGGCCTGTCCTTGTTCCGTCAATAAAACATCCAGTCTTTCTTTTGGCATGCCTGTATTTTACTTCACAATCCCAAGCGGGGGAAATGCTGGTGGACTGTATCCCAATATCCATGCTGATGCCCGTTATGAGACCGGCATTTGCTATGATGGAGCTATAATATTTTCAGTGCTGCTTTATCACCCGGGCTGCACAAGGTGCGTCTGGTACACGCCAGCGGATCGATCAATGACCTGGATGCGGTCATCGTCACGGACAGCACGGCCACAGCCACGCCGACCGCCACGCCCACTGAGACGCCCACCGGCACAGTAACCCTCCCGGTCACGCCCGGCGTTACACCCATCCCCACCGAGACGTCCCCGCCGCCTTTGCTGGCCGAGTATTTCTATGACGGGGATGGAAATATGGTCAAAGCCGTGGTGAATGACGTGGTTACGTATTATCCAGGCAGGCTCCAATGAGGAAGTGGATAATTCTGTAAGCACGGTGAAGAAGTTCTACACCATGGGCAGCACGACTGTCGCTGTGCGTTGATCTCAAACCTTTAAGTAGTAGGGTGGTTTGGCAAGCCGCCATTGAATAACTTATGAATTTTGAAATATCGATTCGAAAACCTATTCCGGAAAGGATCCTTTTTCAAAAACACCTTTGGATTATGACAAAATATATCTAACAAGTAAAAAAAGAACAGCCACATGCCCAGAAAGAAAATAATCACTGTTGGGATGCTGTGGCGATATAATTCTATGACGTCTCCATTCCAAATAAGAATGTAATGTGGGAAAAAAATTAATATCAAAAATGCAAAAAACGCTAACAGATCGTTTTTCGTAAACCATTTTTTGCCAAAAAAATAGGCGATAATCACAGGTAATCCCCAAGTTAATAAATATAACCATTGAGAAGGGAATAGGATGTTTTCAATTCTTTTGGGCAACAAGGGTTTGAAATCATCCGCCATATATCCCCTTTCTAGTTCTGAAAAATCAATCCGGTTTTCAAATGGCCTCATAATCGTATCTCTTGGATTTCTAAGCATTGATAACATGAAACATGTTTTACCTTTTTCTACAAGCCATGTATTAAACGGTACAAGGGCTTCGTTTTCAGAAAATAGTTCACTGGATTGTCCACCTGTGGTCATTTTCAACTCGGGAGACATAGGCATTTTGCATCCAAAGGAATGTTCAAAAAAAATAGCGTAGTATTCCGAAGTGAGAACGCGCCTGGTAATAACATTGCGCAGAGGAAAAACCCATCTCTTGCTAATGTCTGCGGAAACGTAACTCAGCAGAAAGATTGTAATAAAGACTATGATAGTAACGGCAACATTTTTCTTTTGAGAGCAGGAAACGAGTTTAATGGCAAGAATTAAACCGCTGAAGAGAAGTAGATAAGCATTTGTATCTCGAGCACCTACCCAAAGCATTGCACAAAGGCACAGCAGGAAAAATTTCCATTTTTGCCAATTTTCCAAAAGCATTATTGAAAGACCAATGATCATTGCCGTAAGTGATATTGAAATTGATTCTGACAAGATAGTATGGTCCCAGTTAGCGATATGTTTACTTAAACTAAATGCTAGTACGAAACCAAATGACAGTATCTTCAAGGGCAAAGATTTTATTATTGTTGACACTTGGTAAGCCAGAAAAGACCAACAAAAAATTGAAATAATGACTTGAAAAAGAATTACTGATTGAAAATCCCCTTGAAATATTTTAAGGATTAAGGGAAACAAAAAGGGTTTTCCAGAAATCCAGAAACCAGGATGAAATAATGGGATCGTTGCTGAATTTTCATAAGCAATGATGTCGCTAAAATGTATGATTCTCGATACATGTCCTAAATTCGAAAATCTAAGCATGCAATATAAAATAAATGAGAAAATTATGGATACAGAAAAATAGGAACGTTGATTTCTTATTCCAGGTATTTCTTCAAATGTAAATGATTTCATTGAGCACATCCCGATACTCTATTTTAAACCAACTGCCACTTGCTTTAATGATAGGTAGTTGACCTGGTTCCTCTAGAGTTTATCATAACTAGAGATGGCAGAAATCATCGACATCGCAGAAAAACCGAGTAACCTGTCCATTGAGGGTCACCTTGGGATGGCTTCTGTTGCGGTGAAAAAAATTCACTCCTTTTTGGAGACCATCACCTTTCCCGAACTCTCGGTAAATTGATGATGTCCAACTTCCGATCCCTGTTTCCCCAACCAACTTTTTCCCTCTTGCACTGCGTCTTATGTTATCATTTGAGCATGCTGAAACACCTCCTGAAAACCATGCGCCCCAAGCAGTGGGTCAAGAATGTATTCGTCCTGGCGGCCATCGTTTTTGATCGCCAGCTCACCCATATCGATTCTCTGACTGTAACCCTGGCCGGTATGCTCATTTTTTGCCTGCTTTCCAGCGTCGTTTACATCATCAACGACATCGCCGATATTGAAGCCGACCGTCAGCATCCCCAAAAACGTCATCGTCCGATTGCATCAGGAAAATTGCCGGTGTCCGCCGCCATCACTGCGGCCATCTTGATCCTGCTTGTCTGTTTTCCCGCCGCCTATCTCCTCTCGCCGCTCTTTGCCCTGATCGCCCTCATCTACTTTGTGATGAACCTGGCCTACTCCAAATGGTTAAAGCACGTTCCCCTGATCGACGTCATGATCATTGCTGCCGGTTTTGTGCTGCGCGTTGGAGCCGGCGTCAGCCTGATCCATGTCGAACGCTTTTCCCCCTGGCTCTACGTCTGCACCACCCTGCTGGCCCTCTTCATGGGCTTTGGTAAACGCCGCTCGGAACTGGTGCTGCTGGCCGAGGGCGCCAATTCTCACCGAAAAGTATTGGATGGATACACCATCGAATTGCTCGACCAGATGATCCTCATCGTTTGCAGTACGACCATCATGGCCTACAGTCTGTACACCTTCTTTGCCCCCAATCTGCCTGAAAACAACGCCATGATGTTGACCATCCCCTTTGTGCTGTATGCCATGTTCCGCTACCTCTACCTCGTTCAGGTAAAGGGTGCTGGCGGCGCACCTGAAGACCTTGTCCTGACCGACCGGCCATTGCAAATCGCCGGCCTGTTGTGGGGCCTTTCCGTTCTGGTCATCTTCTATTTGTTTTGATTCGAGGCAAACCCAATGCCATCCATTTCGGCAACCGCGCCGGGAAAGATCATCCTCTTCGGTGAACATGCTGTAGTCTATGGCCGCCCGGCCATTGCAGTGCCGGTTGAACAGGTACGCGCCAAGGCCACCTTCCTCGCCAAACCAACTGCGCCCCGCCCAGGCGTTTTCATCGAAGCCCCGGACATTGGCCTGGCCGCCCATCTGGATGAACTCCCCGTCGATCACGCCTTTACGCTGCTCTTTGCCGGTCTGCAAAACCATTTCTCCATCGATCATTTCCCCGCCTGTCATCTGCGGGTTACTTCCACCATCCCGATTGCATCCGGCCTGGGATCCGGGGCGGCCATATCAGTTGCCATTTTGCGCGCTGCTGCCGAATTCCTGGGGCATCCGCTGCCCCTTGAAGATCTATCCCGCCTGGCGTATGAAGCCGAAAAAGCCTACCACGGCACGCCCTCTGGTATTGACAATACAGTCATTGCCTATGCGAAACCCGTGTATTTCATTCGTCAACAGCCGCTGCACTTCATCCGCGTGGCCGCACCCTTTAATCTGGTCATCGCCCAGTCCGGCATCACCAGCAGCACCGCCGATGTGGTCGCCGCAGTCCGCCAGGCACATGGCCAGCAGCCCGACGCCTTCGAAGCGCTGTTCGATCAGGTCGCCCGCATCTCAAACCAGGCATTGCACGCCATCCAGCAAGGCACAGTTGCTGACCTTGGCCCCCTGATGACAGAAAACCATCGGGTGTTGCAGCACCTGGGCGTCTCACTACCCGAGTTGGACCACTTGATTGACACTGCCCTGCAAGCCGGTGCATTGGGCGCCAAACTCTCCGGCGCCGGGCGCGGCGGCAACATCCTGGCCCTGGTAAACCCGGAAAAAGCCCAAACCGTTGCCGCTGCCTTGCAAGCCAGCGGCGCAGCCAGCACCATCCTCACCTGCATTTCACCCACCGGAGGACCGCCATGCTGATCTTCCTGAAGCTGGGCGGCTCGCTCATCACCGATAAGGACCAGCCGCACACCCCGCGGCCAGAGATCATCGACCGCCTGGCCGCCGAGATTGCCCAGGCCCGCCAGGCCGATCCTGGCTTGCAGTTGTTGATCGGCCACGGCTCCGGTTCATTCGGTCATACACCAGCCAAACAATACAACACCCGCCAGGGTGTTCACTCACCGCAGGATTGGCGCGGATTTGTTGAAGTCTGGCACGAAGCCCGCGCCCTGAATGAAATTGTCCTGCAAGCATTGCACCAATCCGGGCTGCCGGTGCTTTCCTTTCCGCCTTCTGCTGCCATCACCACCAGCCGAGGCACTGTCCAGGCCTGGGACATTACCCCCATTCAATCGGCATTGGCGGCAGGCATCATCCCTCTCATCTTTGGCGATGTCATCTTTGACGCACAGCAAGGCGGCACCATCCTCTCCACCGAAGAACTCTTCTTCCATCTCACTCCCGCCCTCCTGCCGCAGCGCATTCTCATCGCCGGCATTGAGACTGCTGTCTGGCAGGATTTTCCAGTCTGCACCCGGCGCATTGAAACCATCACCCCGGCATCCTATCCCGCTCTCTCGGCCAACATCCTCGGCTCATCCTCTGTGGATGTGACCGGTGGAATGCTGGCCAAAGTTAAGAGCATGGTGGATCTGGTCACCCAATTTCCACAGCTTGAGGTACTCATCTTTTCTGGCCGGCAGCCTGGTCAGTTGTTGGAAGCCTTGCAAGGCCGCAATCCGGGTACAATCATCTTAAACAACAATTCCTGAACAGCATTTACGCAGCATGTCGCCAGTATATTGGCGGCCAATTAGGAGACGATATGACACCCCTTCGATCTCGGTTTGAAGAATTTGAAGATCAATTGTTGGCTCCCTACGCCATCCGCAGCAAGGATACCAAAGGCCGCAAATTTCCCGAAGAAGAACCTGACTACCGCACCTGCTTTCAACGCGACCGCGACCGGGTACTGCACACCACTGCTTTCCGCCGTCTGGAATACAAAACCCAGGTCTTCATCAATTACGAGGGTGACTATTACCGCACCCGTCTGACCCACACCCTTGAAGTGGCCCAGATCGGTCGCACGCTGGCACGTGCCCTGGGCGCCAATGAAGACCTGGTGGAAACGATTTGCCTGGCTCATGACATCGGCCACCCGCCATTTGGTCATTCAGGCGAACGTACTCTGGCCCGGCTGATGCGCGACCATGGCGGTTTTGAACATAATCGGCATTCCGTGCGCATTGTCACCGAACTGGAGCAGCGCTACCCGGATTTTCCCGGCCTCAATTTGACCTATGAGGTCCTCGAAGGCATCATCAAGCATGAAACAGAATATGACAAAGTCGATGTCACTGGCTACAACCCCGAATTGCGCGGCCACCTGGAAGCGCAAATCGTCAACATCGCCGATGAACTGGCTTATACTGCCCATGACCTGGATGACGGCCTGCGTTCCGGCATGCTGACCCCGCACATTCTGGATGGCATTGAACTATGGGAAGTGGTTGCTGCCAGTCTGGGTTGGTCGGACCGCGCCCTTGACGACCTGTGGCGGCATCGCATCATCCGCCGCCTGATCGGATTGGAAGTCAACGACATGATCGAAACCACCAACCGGCGAATTCAGGAAAGCGCCGTTCGCTCGGTGGACGAATTGCAGCGCCTGACGTATAATGTAACTGGGTTTAGTGAGGAAATGCACCGGCGCAATCGCCAGCTCAAAGACTTCCTGTATGCAAACCTTTATCGCCATCCTCGCGTCATCCGGATGGCAGTCAAGGCAGAGAGAACCATCAATGACCTCTTTGAAGCCTATCTTTCTGAACCCTCTATCCTGCCTGCACATATCCAGGGCTGGATGGAAATTCGCGGTTTGGAGCAAACGATCTGCGATTACATAGCCGGGATGACCGACCGGTTCGCAGTTGAAGAATACGACAAACTCTTTAACCCGCTTTCCTTGCCCTAGCCACTCAATACCTGCCCCCGGACTGCCAGGTCTGGTTCAGCGTTTACTAAAATCAATGACCAATATTAACAAATGGAGCACACCATGGATGATGTTTCTTATTTGACCGCCGAAGGCGCCCGCCGCCTGAAGGAAGAGCTGGAATATCTTCAAACTACCGCCCGTGAAGAACTTGCGGTTCGCTTGCGCATTGCCATCCAGCAAGGCGATCTGTCCGAAAATGCCGATTACACCGCCGCCAAAGAGGAACAAGGCTTTCTGGAAGGGCGGATCATGGAATTGGAAGCCACCCTCAGTAATGCCAAAATCATTGATGATCTTGTACTCACCAAAGATGTGATCGGCATTGGCAATCACGTGACGGTCAAGGAAGAGGGTTATCCGGAAGAAACCTACTTCCTGGTTGGCCCCAAAGAAGCCGATCCTGTCAATGGCCGTATCTCGCACGAATCACCCATTGGCAAAGCCCTGCTCGGCCACAAAAAAGGTGATGCCGTGCAAATCGAAACCCCTGGCGGCAAAGTGCTGATGACCATTGTGGAAATCTCCTGACACTGACCATTTGGAGCAAAAAGATGAACGCGATTGAACTCAGACCAGGCATCTTTTGGGTTGGTGTCAACGACCATCAAACAGACTATTTTGAGGGCTTGTGGCCGATCATTGAAGAAGGCGTTTCTTACAACTCGTATCTCATCAATGATCAAAAGAAAGTCCTGATTGACCTCACCAAAGAGCTCACCACTGAAGAACTGTTCAGACAAATCCAGAACAAGGTCGACTTTGCAGAACTGGATTATCTGGTCATCAATCACATGGAACCGGATCACTCAGGTGCAATCGCCGCTTTGCTGCGGGTTGCCCCGCAGATTACCATGCTGGGCACGCAGAAAACGCAAAACATGCTGAAAAGTTTTTATGGCCTGGGCGACAATTTTCGGGTGGTGGCCGATGGCGAGGAATTGTCACTGGGCGACCACACCCTCAGGTTTGTCTGCACACCGAATGTGCACTGGCCAGAAACCATGATGACCTTTGAAACCAGCCAGCAGATCCTTTTCAGTTGTGATGCATTTGGCTCGTATGGCGCCTTGCAAGGCGGCATTTTCGATGATGATGTCGTAGACAAGGCTTTCTACATCCAGGAAGCCCAGCGCTACTATGCCAACATCGTCAGCCTGTTCAAAAAAGCAGTGCTCAATGCCATCAAAAAACTGGAACAGGTGCCCGTTAAGATGGTCGCCCCTTCTCACGGGCTGATTTGGCGCAAAGACCCGCAGGAGATCGTCACATACTACAAAAAGTGGTCAGAGTATTGCCTGGGCGCAGCCTCCCGTCAGGCCGGCATTACCATGCTGACCGGTTCCATGTACGGCAGCACCATGGTTTTTGCCGAATCTGTCGCCCAGGGTGTGCTGGATGAGGGACTCCCCTTGAAAATGTTCGATGTGCTCAAGACCCATTCCAGCTACATCCTCTCGGAAGTCATGGTCAGCGAAGGCATACTGATAGGAGCACCCACCTATGAGGGCGGCATCTATCCTCCCATGGCACACATGCTGGATGAGCTTGCCCGCAAGCGTTTTGCTGCCGACCGCACCGTTGCCCGCTTTGGCAGCTTCGGCTGGAATGGCGGTGGCATGCGGGAATTTGATTCCATTACAGCTACATTGAATTGGGAAGTCATGGATTCTATAGAGTTTTGCGGCGCTGCGTCTCCGAACGACCTGCAAAAAGCACGGGCGCTAGGCGCAGCTTATGCCCGCAAGGTCAAGGAAAGAATCGCAGCATAGCCCTTCTTAAATAAAATCGTCCCTCCCAAGCTGCGGGAGGGACGTATCTTTTCTCTAGCCGCCTTTTTATCCCTTCGGCCACACTGCCAGTTCGATCGTTGCCCGTTCAAAGTAGCTTTTTTCAGGCAGCGCGCCCTGGGCATATTCCATATCCACAATTCTGGCAGCCAAAACCAGCGTGGCTGTCTCCAGCTCTACCTGATCTCCAACCTTGGCAAGCACCGGGTCGCCTTTGGCAGACAGCCGTTGACGCATCGGTGGATCATTGAAACCATGTTCGCTCATCACGACCTTGGTCACGGTTTGAATGTCGTTCTTGTCAAACAACCACACTTCAAAAGCTGTGACTTTCTTGGGATCCCCCACACCGATCGTCTCCGATATTCCCACTCCGCATTCACCCAGAAACTCACCCGCAGGCGAATCAATGCTGAAGGAATCATCATAAAAATTATTCCCCAGTGTATATGTGGTCATGAATTGAACAATGGGAAGATCGCCGCCATCAACGCCAAAATCTGTGCGGTCAGCCTCCCGGCTGAGGCGGTGAGCTTCAGACATGGGAGATTCTCCGCCGTCAGCTGGCTTGTGCTTGTTGCGAATCAGGAAGATGTAGGCCAATGCGCCTGCCACCACCAAAACCAATGCACATAGCACCCCAAGCAGCAGCATCCAGTTCGGCCGGGCCGCTTCCTTCTCCACTGTTGGCTTGGAAATATCCGCAGTGGCTTTGACAAGCTCTTCAAAAGCCGTCAGCGTTTCCATGCGCAGGTCCGGGTCAAGGCGTAATTGATTCAACGCCCCCGGTGCAGCATCCCCCAGAGACTGCCATCTTTTAATGGCCAGGTCTGGATTTCTACTCAGCTCATAGGACTGAATGGACATCTTCAACCACTCGGTCTGCAAATCCGGCCGCAGTTGTTGCGCTTCGGCGTCGACCCAACTCACCGGCCAGACCCCCCAGCCGATTGCAAACCAGCCAATCAACACCCCAAGCACAAAACCTATCACAGCAGGTATCAGGTTCTCTTTGGTGAGGTACTGCCTTATTCTATCCATGCCCATGCTCCTCATATCATTCCGGTTGTGCATTGTATCTCAACCTATTCTATTTTAGAACAAATTTCACAAGAACGCAACCACATGAACCAAAACATCCCATCTCATGCAAATAAAACAGCTACAACCAGATTTGTTGTAGCTGTTGCAAGGATTATGCCTGATCTGGCTCGGGCTGGGGCAGCGCATCCAGCAAGAAGGTTTCTTCGCAAGCCAGGCACTGTGCTTCCCGTTTGCTGAGGATCACCAGCGTGCCCTGGCAACTTGGACATGGCACCGGGATGGGCTGTTTCCAGGATGTGAAATCACATTCAGGATAGTTGGAGCAGCCATAAAAAACCCGCCCCTTGCGTGTGCGGCGTTGCACCACTTCCCCATCGCTGCATTGAGGGCAATGCACGCCTATCTTCTCCAGCCAGGCCTCAGTGTAGCGGCATTCCGGAAAGTTACTGCAACTGATGAATTTTCCAAACCGGCCAAAACGAATGACCAGGTCATGCCCGCACTTCGGGCAGGCGCGGCCGACCTTTTCAAGCTCAGCTTTTGCCTCGGGCATCTCCTGCTTGGCGTGTTCCAGTTCCGGTGAAAATTTATCGTAAAAGTCCGCTACAACTTTCACCCAATTTTGTTCGCCGTCTGCAATTTCATCCAGCCTGGCTTCCATTTGCGCCGAGAACCCGGTATTGATAATATCCTCGAAATAATCCACCAGCAGATCATTGACCAGAAAACCGGTCTCTGTCGGCGTCAGTCGTTTATTATCCTTGAAGACATATCCGCGTTCCTGGATCGTGGATAAAATGGAAGCATAAGTCGAAGGCCGGCCAATGCCATATTCTTCCAGCGACTGCACCAGCGAGGCATCCGTATAACGCGGCGGCGGCTGGGTGAAATGTTGTTCGGGGATCAGACACACCAGTTCCTGACGCTGGCCTTCCGCCAAACCTTCCGGGATGATGGAGCCGTTGCCGTTTTCATCTTCAGCCTGATCTTCGTCCTTGATGTCAGCGTACACCACCAGAAAGCCTGGAAAACGCATCGTCGAACCGGAAGAGCGCAGTTTATAGGCATGCGCCTGTCCGTCTGCATCAATTTCAACCGTCAGTGTATCAAATACTGCTGCCGCCATCTGCGATGCCAGAAATCCCTGCCAGATCAACTGGTACAGGCGAAACTGGTCTCGTGTCAGATGATTCTTGATAGCCTTTGGGTCACGCATCACAGACGTCGGCCGGATCGCTTCATGCGCTTCCTGGGCCGATTTGGCGCTGGTTTTGTATTGGTTCGGGGATTCAGGCACATATTCCGCACCGTAATGCCGGGTAATATAATGGCGTGCCTGGTCAGCCGCCTCTTTGGCAATATTGGTGGAATCTGTACGCATGTAGGTGATCAGGCCAGTACTGCCCCCATCGCCCACATCAATTCCCTCATACAATTGCTGTGCCAAAGCCATCGTCCGCTTGGCAGTGAAACCCAGCCGGCGCGAGGCTTGCTGCTGCAAGGTGCTGGTGATGAACGGTGCATTCGGTTTGCGCGTGCGTTCGCCGCGTTTGATCTTGGTGATCACATAGCGTGCCGCTTCCAGATCACCCAGGATCTTCTGCACAGATTCTTCATTCGACAGAGCAGGCTCTTCACCGTCGATTCGCACCAGACGGGCCAGATACTCTTCTTTTCTGCCTTCAGCCTTTAATCTGGCCTTGATCGTCCAGTACTCCACCGGGTCAAAAGCCTCGATCTCGCGCTCGCGCTCCACCACCAGGCGCAGCGCCACCGACTGCACCCGCCCTGCCGAAAGCCGGCTGCGTACTTTTTGCCAAAGCAGCGGGCTGATACCATACCCCACCAGGCGGTCCAGCACCCGCCGTGCCTGCTGCGCATCCACCAGGTGCATATCCAGCTGCTTGGGATTCCGGAAAGACTCCTCAATAGCGCTCTTGGTGATCTCATGAAATACAACCCGCCGGGTTCGTTCAGGCTCCATCTCTGCCGCTTCCAGCAGATGCCAGGCAATAGCTTCGCCTTCCCGGTCAGGGTCAGTTGCCAGGTAAATTTCTTCCGCTTTTTTGGCGTCAGCTTTTAAATCCTTGACAATCTGGCGCTTTTCGTTGGGCACCCGATATTTGGGGGCAAAATCATTTTCCACATCTACAGAAAGCGATGAACGTAACAAATCACGCACATGCCCAACCGACGCCTTGACCGTGTACTCTTTCCCCAAAAACCGGCCAACTGTGCGCGCCTTGGCCGGCGATTCAACGATCACCAGCTTTCCAGTGCGCTTCTGTCCGTTCTTCTTTTGTTTCTCCGGCGGGGTCAACCCTTCATGCGCCTCGGTTTTGCCGATACGCACCATTTTTGTGGCACACACCGGACATTGTCCGCGAGTGATTGCCGCACCCGAGGCATTGAAATCCGCCGCCGGATGATCCATTTCACGCTTTTCTTTACACTTTACACAGTAAGCTTCCAATGACCTGCTCCTACAAATATTGCTTCCAGTCTTTTTCCTTGAAAAGGCTGACCAGTTCGCGCACTTTTTGTGCATCATCACGAGGGCAAATCAACACGACGTCACCGGTATCCACTACGATATGATTCTTAACACCGATCGTCACAATCAACCGCTCCCGGTCACTTCCAAAGATCAAACAGGCGTCTGTATCCAGGCCAAAATGGCTGGCCTGCACAATGATATTCCCATTTTCGTCTGCTGGCAAAACATCGAACAAAGACTCCCAGCTGCCAACATCATTCCAGCCTAATTCAGCTGCTGGCAATAACGCCACCTGCGCAGCGTGCTCCATAATACCATAATCGATGGTTTGCGGTTGGATCGTGGGCCAAATTTCCTGCAAGACCTGCGTCTGCCTTGCCTGTCCCCAGTCTTTGGCGATCTCTGCCAGTTTTCCTGCCAGGTCGGGCATCAATAACTGGATTTCTTCCAGAATGCAGTCTGTGCGCCAGATGAACATCCCTGAATTCCAGTAATGGTCGCCGCTGGCCAGCATTTCCCGCGCTTTTTCAGCATCCGGCTTCTCCTTAAATCGCAGTGCTTGATACGCCGCCGCTCCGCGAAAGCTGCCCAACTCCTGCCCGCGTTGCACATATCCATAACCCGTAGACGGGTAGTTGGGTACAATCCCCAATGTAACCAGACTGCCTTCTTGCGCAACGTCATGAGCAGCCATCAACAGGTTTTGAAAGAGCTCCACATCTTCAATATAGTGATCAGCCGTCAGGATCGCCATCGTAGCGTCCGGGTCGCGCCGCATCAGGTCAATGGCCGCCAGCCCCACCACAGAAGCTGTGCCGCGCGGCATGGGCTCCAGCAGGTAATTTTCCTTTGGGATCTCAGGATACTGCGCCTGTAAACCGGCAGCCTGCTCGGCCACCGTGACGACCAGTATCCGTTCAAACGGAAACAAGCCCTGCAAACGGTCAACCGCCAGTTGGAACATGGTGCGCTCGCCGATCAATTGCAGCATCTGCTTGGGGCGCTCCCGGCGCGAAAGCGGCCACAGACGCGTTCCTCCCCCGCCAGCCATGATCACTGCGAAATAATGATCTGTCATCTCAATCCTCGCTTTAACTTTCGGTTCCGTAAAATGCCGTCATTTCCCGCACCATCACATATTGCATCCCCCCCACCTGGCGCACCATGCCTTTCAATTCCAGCATAGTCAATGCCGCCGACACCTTGTCGATCGAATATCCAGCCAGGCGGCTCAACTCATCCACATGCACCGGCTCCCCCGCAACCAGTTCCATCAATTTGGCTTCCACCTCATCAGTTGGAATGACATGCCGGGCAGTGCGATATTCCTGTATCTGCTGCAAATTCAGTGCTTCCAGAACATCCTGAGGCTGCAACAGCGGCCTTGCCCCGTCCCGGATCAACTGATTGGTGCCAATGCTCTGGGGCGCATGCACATTGCCCGGCACAGCAAACACATCTCTGCCCTGATCAGCTGCAAAACGCGCGGTGATCAATGCTCCGCTTGAATTTCCAGCCTCCACCACAATGACAGCCAATGACAGTCCCGAAATGATCCGGTTGCGCGGCGGAAAATTGGAGCCTTCCGGCGGCGTACCCGGCGCATAGTCGCTGATCACAGCCCCCTGCCTGCTGATCTCTGCCGCCAGTTGACGGTGCTCCGGCGGATAGATGCGGTCCACGCCGCTGCCCAGAACGGCGAACGTTCTCCCTCCGGCCGTCAGCGCAGCTTTATGGGCAAACCCGTCCACTCCCCGAGCCAGGCCGCTGACGACTGTCACCCCATTGCCTGCCAGATACCCAGCCAGTTCTTCTGCCATTTGTCGCCCATAGGCAGTTACTCGCCGGGTGCCCACGATGGCTACCGCCCACTCATCGTCTGCCAGCAAACTGCCGCTCACATACAACACCGGTGGCGCTTGTTCCACTTCTCTCAAGCGGCGTGGGTAATCTTCACTTTCCCATGTTAATACCTGAATTCCAGCCGACAGGATATCGTCCAGAATTTTCTCCAGGTCCACATCCCGGCGCACCTTAAGCAGGTTGCCCGCCACTTTGCCACTCAGTCCGGCTGCTTCAAGCGCCTCACGCGGTGCCTGCCAGGCAATCTCCAGACTCCCGAAATAGCGCAAAAGGCCATCCAGGCGAACCGAACCGATTCCCTTGACCAGATTGAAACCCACCCAGTAAGCTCGTGGATCCATTCGCCCCCGCTAATACCATTCCATCGGTCTTGCGACTACTTTTCCCTCTTCGGGTTTAATCTCAAGAATGACATCGTGAATGGCAGGCAGTAACAATTCAGCACCTTCATCGCTGCGCACCAGATACACATCATTCGCCCCGGTTTCCAGGATCTGCTCCAGTACGCCCAGCTTTGCCCCGCTCTCATCCTCCACGACCAGACCGAGCAATTGGTGATGGTAGTATTCACCCTCCGGCAATGGAGGTAGCCCGCCGGAACGCACAAAGACCATCTGGTTGCGCATTTTTCCCGCCGCATCCCGGTCTTCGATCCCCTCCAGCGTCACGATCAATGCCGGGTCATGCCGCCGCAAGCCAGTCATGCGCCAGGGTACATACCCCTCACCAATAAAGACTTCTTTATCAGCCTCTAAACGCTCGGGGAAATCGGTCAAAACATCCATCAGGATTTCCCCATGAATGCCATGTGGTCGTCGCAATTTACCGACGGCCAGGAACAAAGGCTCGCCCTCACCGGGCGAGCCTTTTGTCTCATCTAAATTCCGGTCAGGTGACACCCGTCGATGTCTCATCATCGCGGCTCTGAAATCTCCAGATCAACTTGTTTCCCCTCGCGGGCTGCTGCTACCCGCAGCAGTATGCGAGTGGAGTTGGCCACCCGGCCTCCCTTGCCGATCACTCGGCCCATGTCATCCTTCGAGACATGTAATTCCAGATGCACACGATGCCCGGAACGCCGTTCCTGCACATTCACATCAGCCGGGTTGTCCACCAGCGAACAAGCTATATATTCAACCAGTTCTTTCACGGCACATCCTTTCCCCGCCGCCAGAATCCCTGGCAAACAGGATCTGATTTCAGCAATTAGGCCTGTGTTTCCCGGCGGGTCTTGGGATTTATATTGCGTGATGCGTATACTTTTTCAGCCTCGGCCAAAAGTGTTTCCACCGCTTCGCCAGCTTTGAAACGTTCAAAACGATCCATCAGGCCCACACTGTTGAAAACTTTTACCACCGAGTCGCTCGGCTGTGCACCCTTGCTGATCCAGTCATACACACGATCTTCTTTAAGAACAATCGTGGAAGGATCAGTGCGGGGATTGTAATGTCCCAGAATTTCCAGGAATTTTCCATCCCGGGGGCTTTCTTTGTCCGCAGCAACCACACGGTAGCTTGCCTGTCTGCGGGATCCAATACGGCGTAATCGAATACGAACCATCGAGTTTTACTCCTGTTTTTCTAAATATTCTAATAGGTTCCATTTTACCCGGGTTCCACATTTTGGCGAGGGCAGCGTTGAAGGGAACGCCTGCCAATCCGTGTGAACGATCGGGTCAGCCAAAGAAACCGGACAGATTGCGTCCGCCCGTTTTTTTGATATTCTTCATCAGGCGCTGCATGTCCCGGAACTGCTTCAACAGCCGGTTGACATCCTGCACCTGTGTGCCGGAGCCGAGGGCAATCCTGCGCCTGCGGCTGGCATTCAGGATAGTCGGGTTGCGGCGTTCAGTAATCGTCATTGAACTGATGATTGCTTCTGTCATCTTAAACTGCCGTTCCGCATCCTGCGGGTCCACCTGCCGGGCGGCTTTTCCCATCCCGCCAGGCAGCATATCCAAAATCTGTTGTATTGGCCCCATCTTGCGCACCTGGCGCAATTGGTCCGCAAAGTCTTCCAGCGTAATATTACCAGATAACATCCGTTCGGTCTGCTCTTTAGCCTGCGCCTGATCAAAATTTGCTTCAGCTTTTTCGATCAAACCGATCACATCCCCCATCCCCAGGATGCGTGACGCCAGACGTCCCGGGTCATAGGTCTCCAATGCATCCGTGCGCTCACCCGTGCCCAGGAATTTGATTGGCACGCCTGTCACGCTGCGAATGGAGATGGCCGCGCCGCCGCGGGAATCACCATCCATCTTGGTCAGAATCAACCCGGTCAATGGCACCGCATCCCGGAAACCTTCGGCAATTCCCAATGCTTCCTGACCGATCATCGCATCAATCACCAGCAGGATCTCGGATGAGGGCACCTTGTTTTGAATGGAACGTAATTCCATCATCAGGTCCTGAGCCAGCTGCGAGCGGCCCGCTGTATCCACGATGACCACCGAGGTGCCATCTTTTTTCGCCTGTTGGAAGGCATTCGCCGCCAGGTCCGTGGGGCTCATTCCATCTTTGGTGTAGACCGGCACGCCGATCTGCTCACCCAGGGTCTGTAACTGCTTGATCGCCGCCGGCCGGTAAGGATCTGCCGCCACCAGCAGCATGCGTTCTCCCTGTGCCCGCAGCAAGCGGGCCAGTTTGGCTGCCGCTGTAGTCTTGCCAGAGCCTTGCAAACCAACCAGCAGGATCACCCGCGGTTTGGGGCCGCTCACATCCAGTTGTGAAGGTTCTCCCAGGGTGGTGATGAGTTCCTCATGGACGATCTTGATCACCTGCTGGGCCGGGTTTAATGCCCGCGAGACCTCGTGTCCAATGGCGCGTTCCCGCACCCGCTTGACGAAGTCCTTGACCACACTGTAATGAACATCGGCTTCCAGAAGCGCCAGTCGTACCTCGCGCATCGCCGCGTCAACATCCGCCTCCGAGAGCTTCCCCCGCCGGCGCAGATTTTGAAAAACGTCATTCAATCGATTGCTAAGTGATTCAAACACGAATATGATCTCTTTTCATTCATTAAATAACAACAATACAATACCCTTCCACAAGGGTCATTGCGCACGTGATTTTAGCTTGAACTGCACAAATGGTCAAGGGACAGCCGACCGTTTCTTCCATTTTTCCTGCCGCTCAGACCCAAATCGGGTATAATGGTTGGGTGAATGACCTGTACAGTTCCACAAATCTGAATTCCTTGAGAACCTTGCCGCTTGGCAGGATTTTTTAAGGGGTCAAAATGTCGGACAAACTTTGCCGCCAGTTTTTTCTATCATCAAGCATCGTCAATACCCATGATTCATATCTCCAACCTCCCTGCGCTTCAATTGCATGGAGGTTTTTATCGACTCAAACAAAACGATATACCTAAAGGATTCAAAAATGAAAAACATTCCTTCCATCGGTGTACAAATTGCAGACATCCTGCTCCCCAAATCCAGCATTGAGCACCACAAATGGGCTGTCATTGCCTGTGATCAGTTCACCTCAGAGCCGGAATACTGGCAGCAGGCAGCCGAAATCGTGGGCGCTTCCCCCTCCACCCTGAATCTGATCCTGCCCGAAGTCTACCTGGACAAGCCGGAAAGCCAGAATCGCGCCCTTGAAACCCAGCAAGCCATGCACCAGTACCTGCAAGCCGGCCTGTTTGAATCCCGTCAGGGACTCATCCTTGTGCGCCGCACTGCTCTGGGCAAGACCCGCCACGGACTCATGCTGGCTCTTGACCTGGAACGTTATGACTTCAACAAAGGCTCGCAAAGCCTGATCCGTGCTACCGAGGGCACTATCATCGAACGCCTGCCGCCGCGCATCAAGATCCGCGAAGGCGCAGTGCTGGAATTGCCCCACATCCTGGTGCTTATTGACGACCCGCAGCGTACCGTCATCGAGCCGCTCATTGCCAAAGTTGACCTGTTGGAAAAGTGCTATGACTTTGACCTGATGTTAGGCAGCGGTCACCTGGAAGGCTACTACATTGATCACCCGCAATTGGAGAAAAATGTGGTCTCCGCCCTCGAAAAACTGGCCGACCCGCACATCTTCCACCAGAAGTATGGTGTGGGCGTTGATCATGGTGTCCTCCTCTTCGCCATGGGTGACGGCAACCATTCTCTGGCTACCGCCAAGGCCATCTGGGAAAAGATTAAAGACCAGGTGGGCATGGATCACCCCGCCCGCTACGCCCTGGTGGAGATCGAGAATGTGCATGATGAAGGCCTCGAGTTTGAGCCCATCCACCGCGTTGTGTTTGATCTTAAATCCGACCTTGCTTCCGATCTGCAGAAAACCTTTGGCAGCAGCCTGCGCCTGCAAATCTGTCAGGATAGCCAGGAAATGATATCCATCGTCGATCGTCAGGCCAACCCAGCTGAGCAAGCCATCGGCCTGATCACGCCACAAAGTTTCCAGGTGGCCTACATCCGCCAGCCGGAATTCAATCTGCCCGTTGGCACCCTGCAAGCCTTCCTGGATGACTGGCTGAAAGCCGGTAATGCCGCAAGCATCGATTACGTGCATGGCGAGGATGTGGTCACCCGCCTGGGCAGCCAGCCCGGCAACGCTGGTTTTTACCTGCCAGCGATGCCCAAGAGCGACCTCTTCAAGACTGTCATCCTGGATGGTGCCTTGCCCCGCAAGACATTCTCGATGGGCGAAGCGCGTGAAAAGCGCTTCTACATGGAATGCCGCAAGATCATCTGATCGCCAATCTGGCTGCCTGACACTTTAAGTGTCACTGGAGACGGGGCGAAAAAAGCACCCGGGCTTCGCGATGAAAAATCAATTTGTTCTTGAAATGCGCTGAGATATTACTATCATGTAGCCAGATCGCCAAGTGTTGATAACAAATAACAAATGAATTCCCCCATCGATACCGTGTCAATGGGGGAATTCTCTCAAATGCAAAGGACACTGCTCAGCCAGGTATCAGGCTGAATGCTCCCCGGCGGATAAGGTATAATGGCAAAAACTGACCAGCTTTAGATCTTAACCAACGAGGATCTTTTGAAACATATCGGGTGGCTCATCATTCTGATTATCCTTTTCCTGGCAGCCTGCGCTCCGCAGCCTGCCAGCCAGACACCCGTCCCGGTGTTGCCGTCCACCACGTCCTCCCCGCCGCAGGCCACTGCCACCCCCCAGCCTTCCGCCACGCCCACCCCAGACCCCAGCCCCACGCCCTGGCCCTATCTTTCCCAAATCTGCTCGCCGCTGGAAGGCTTCACCCTGGCTGATATGCCGGCTTTGGTGGTGGTGGATAACCCTTATAAAGCACCCCAGCCGGGCATGGATGACGGCCATCACGGCGTTGACCTGGCCTTCTGGAGCTGGCCTGCCCTCGGGCTGTATCAGATGAAGGGTCTGCCCATCCATGCAGTTCTTGAAGGCACTGTTGTCACCATTAACCGCGACATTTATCCCTATGGTTATGCGGTCATCATCGAGACTCCCCTGGAGAAGATTCCACCCGAATGGCAGTCTGCCTGGCAGCTCTCACCACCGGCCCCCTTGCAGGCCCCGCCCTCAGCTCTGACCTGCCCGCAGGGAGAAGTCCCGGCCGCCTGGGGAACCAGCCCGCTTTCAATTTATTCTCTATACGCGCACATGGATCAGCCTCCCGCCGTCCAGCCCGGCCAGACCATTGAATGCGGCCAGACCATCGGCGTGGTGGGCACCACTGGCTTGTCCGTCAACGACCACCTTCACTTTGAAGTCCGCCTGGGCCCGGCTGGCGCCCAGTTTGCCAGCCTCGGTCATTACGACACCTCCACCAGCGAAGAAGAACGCTTCAATTATTGCACCTGGCGCATCAGTGGCTGGTTTCAGTTGGTCAATCCCCACCTCGTCCTGACGCCCTGAACCGGCGGTATAATCAAACTGGAAACCCGCCCATGAAAATCAAACTCAGATTGCCCCGCCCTCCCAAAGATGGACGATTGTCCCTCACCCTGATCGTGGTTGCCCTCAACCTGATCCTCGTGGGCCTGGTGGCTTTCTGGTTTTTTGGCAAGCCGGCCGACCTGCCGGCCTCACCCCCACCCCCCGAGCCCAGTGCAACCGCCGTTGACATCAACACGGTTGCCCCCCTGGCGCTGCCGCAGCTTGAACTTGAAGTCACGCCTCTGCCCACCCTGCCCCCCGGGACTCCGCTGCAGGAATCGCTCAGCCACAGCGGTCTGCTTGTTCTCTCACTGGCCGATGGCTATTACAACCATCTCTTTGCCTTCCATCCCCAATACCTGCCCCTGACCCGTCTCACCAATGATCCTTACGACGACATCTCCCCCGCCGTCAGTCCGGATGGCTCCCGCATCGCTTTCAGCTCCCGCCGCAATGGATACTGGAATCTTTACCTTCTTCATCTCGCAAATGGCAGCGTCCAGCCTCTCACTGATTCCTACGCATACGAAGGCTCTCCCAGTTGGTCTCCGGACGGCAAATGGCTGGCTTATGAAACCTACCTGAACAACAATCTGGAGATCATGATCCTGTCCGTTGATGACCTTGACAGCCCGCCCATCCGCCTGACAGATCACCCGGCCGCCGATTATGCTCCTGCCTGGTCACCGCGCGGCCGCCAGATTGCCTTCATCTCCCAGCGCAGCGGCGAACCCGAGGTCTGGCTGATTGACCTGGATGAAAGCCACGGCCGCTTTACCAACATCAGCGCCAACAGCAGCCACCAGGAAAACCACCCCGAATGGTCGCCCGATGGTCGCTATCTGGTATGGGGTGCCGCCGCTGATGGCGGCCACGACCTGTACCTGTGGGATTCAGGCCAGCCTGAAAACCCGCCGCGCAACCTCGGCCCTGGTTTCTGGCCGGTCTGGAGTCCCATTGGCGATACGCTGGCAGCTGGCATCCTTTCCCCCAACGACACCGCCCTGAGCGGCTATAATTTGCGTCAGCGCACACTGGCCTTCCCTGTTGAAAAACTGCCAGGCAGCCTGCACGGCCTGGATTGGGCTGGCGGGCAGTTTGCCGAGGCATTTTTGAGCATGCCTTTGCCGGCAAATGCAATTGAGCCTGCCCCAGTCCTCTGGTCTCCCGTTCTGGAAGCAAACCCCATGCCTGCCGCCGGCCGCTTCGGCCTGGTGCCCCTCAAAGACATCACCGCCCCCAACCCTTACCTCGTTGACCTGGTGGATGAATCATTCGATGAACTCCGCAAATTCACCGCCATCCAGTCTGGTTGGGATTTTCTCTCCAGCCTGGAAAACGCCTATCTGCCGCTTTCCGAGCCGCCCACCCTGGCCGCCCAGCAAAACTGGCTCTTCACTGGCCGGGCATTTGCTTTCAATCCCGTGCCCCTCAATGCCGGCTGGGTGATGCTGGTCAAAGAGCAGATCAACGGCCAGACCTACTGGCGGGTTTTTCTTAAAGCCCGTTATCAGGATGGATCACAAGGTCTGCCCATGACCAGCCCTGTCTGGAACATCAATGCCCGCTACAATGACGATCCTGCCACCTATGAACAAGGCGGCCAGCCCGGCCCCGTGCCCATCGGTTATTGGGTGGACTTCACCGACCTGGCCGCACGCTACAACTGGGAACGTCTGCCTGCCCAGATCAACTGGCGCACCTTCATCACCGCCGCCCGCTTCAACCAGTTCGTTTTAACCGCCGGCCATGATTGGGCTTCGGCCATGAATGACATCTTCCCCCCCGAGGCTCTCCTCACCCCCACCTCCATTCCTTCCCTCACGCCCATGCCCACGCCTACCCCGGACGATCCCCGCTGGTCGCTCAACACCGCCACCCCCACCGCCGCTCCCAGTCCCACCCCGCAGCCGAGACCCACCTGGACCGCCCGGCCATGAAACCCACCCGCCTGTTCTTGCTTTTCATACTCGCCATGCTCACTGGCCTGACTGCGTGCCGCCCCGCTCCGCAAGCCATCAAACCACCCGAGCCGCTCAGCCAGCCGCCTCAGGAAACGCGCATCGCGGTCATCGTTGAGACCCTGGCCGCCCAGGCCACCCTGGAAGCTTTTTCGCCGGTAATAGCCCCAACCCCCGCTTCCCTCCTCCTCGACAATCTGCCGCCGGAAGAAGCCCCCATGCGCTTTAGTTTTCCCACCCCCCAGCCCGAACCAGTCTCGCTCTGGCGGCCCCCGCTTTACGACCCTCCCTGGGCATTGGCTCCCTTCGATCATTTCTTCTTTTCGCGCCCCATAGCGGTCGACTCAGTCAACTGGCCGCTGGACGATTATCGCTATGGCGCCACCTTCCCCGGCCTGGCCGATGTCATCCATACCGGTATTGACATCCCCGCCCCGCGCAACACCCCCATTCTGGCCGCCGGGCCGGGAGTAGTCATGTGGGCCGGCTGGGACCTTTTCAACCGCCAGTTAGCTCCCTCTGAAGACCCTTATGGGATTGCCGTAGCCATCCGCCATGATTTCGGCTACCAGGGCCGCCGCCTCTATACCGTCTATGCGCATATGGATCGGGTGGATGTCGTCCCCGGCCAGCGCGTCAATACCGGCGACCCGCTCGGCATCATCGGCGATACAGGCTTCACCACCGGCCCCCACCTGCATTTCGAAGTACGCATCGAAACCAACGATTTTTTTGCCAGCCGCAACCCGGAATTGTGGCTCGTTCCGCCTCAAGGCTGGGGCGTGCTCACCGGGCGCATTATGAATACCAACGGCTCCCTTCTCACCGGCCAATCCCTCTACATCCGCAATCTGGAAACCAACCAGCGCTGGAAAGCTCACACCTACACAGACACCCAGCGCGTCACCAGTGATGATTATTACCAGGAAAACCTGGTGCTTTCCGATTTGCCCGCCGGAAATTATGAATTGAGCCTCGAATTCGAACAACAAACCTGGTTCACCACCCAGGTCACCATCCACCCCGGCGCCATCACCTACTTCACTTTTCGCGGCAGACGCGGCTTTGGCCTGGACCTGCCGCCCACCCCCGCCCCTAAAGACCTCTTCGATCCAACCTGATCTTTCCCGCCAACCGCAGCCCACTCCTGCGGGCTGCCATAAAGAAGGCCCTGCCCACAACCTTCCCTTGTGCTAAAATTACCCCATGAACACAGTTTTTCCAACCCGATCCAGATGCAATGCCCTCCCGGCCTTGCATCTGCGGTTCTTTCTCCTTTTCCTCGTCCTGCTGGCTGCCGGCTGCCAGCCAACCCAGCCGCCAGCGCCCCTCCCACCCATTGCCACCCCGCTCCCCGGCCGGCCTTACAATGTCCTCATCCTTAATTCCTATCACATCGGATACCAATGGTCCGAAGACATCGTCAAAGGCATCACCGACACCTTTCAGGCCAGCCCTGTCCACCCCGAAATTTACGTGGAATACATGGACGCCAAACGTTACCCCCCTGAGCGCATTGTCCCTGCTCTGGTTGCCATGTATACCAGTAAATACCAGGACATTCCTCTCGACCTGATCATCAGCACCGATAATTCTGCCCTTTCCTTCCTGGCAACCTATCATGACCAGCTTTTTCCTGGTGTACCGGTCGTTTTTGTGGGGGTCAATGGTTTCACGCCCCAAATGCTGGGCAGTCTCACAGACGTAACCGGCATCGTTGAACGGGAGGATATGACCGCCACCATTGACCTTATCCTCCAGCTCATCCCCCAAACCCGCCACCTGGCTGTGATCAATGACAGCACCGACACCGGCCTCATCCACGCTGCCCGGTTTGAAGAGCTGGCTCCTGACTATGCTGGACGCCTGGAATTCATCCACCTGTCTGACCTGACCCGCGACGAACTGACCGCCAGCCTGTCCGGCCTGCCGGAGGACACGGCCATCTTCTTTCGCTCCTTCTTCCGTGACCGCAACGGGCAGCCCTTCACTGTTGAAGAAGCCCTGCGCCTGGTAACCGGCAATAGCCGTGCCCCCATCTTTACCACCTGGGACTTCAATTTCGGTCAGGGTGTGGTTGGCGGGGCGCTGCTCACCGGACGCAGCCAGGGTCAAGCCGCGGCCGGTCTTGCCCTGCAAATCCTTCAGGGCACACCTGCCGCCAGTATCCCCCTGATGGAATCCAGCCCAACCAACATAATTCTCAACTATGACGAACTGCTCCGCTATCAAATCCCGCTTTCCAGCGTTCCGGAAGGCAGCATTCTCATTAACCAGCCGTCCAGCCTATACCGCGAATTCCAGATCGTTATTCGCTACGGCGGCATCTTTGTGATCCTCCAGACCCTGGTCATCCTCTTGCTGGTGCTTGCCATTCGCCGCCGCCATCAGGCAGAACAGCAGTTGGCCGCCGCCGAAGCCCGCTTGAACAGTATGCTGCAAACGGTGGTGGACGGGGTCATTGTGATCAATCGCGATCAAACCCTGGCCTATATCAATCCCGCTGGCCGGATGATCTTTGACCTTCCGGATTCTGTCCAGGTAGGTGATCCCTATTTGCAAATGCCATGGGTCGCGGTGGATGATGCCGATTCACCCATTCCCCATGAAGAAATGCCCATTATCACCGCCCTGCTCCAGGGTCGTGAAACCAGCGATGCCCTTTACCGCGTCATTAATCAGGCCGGCGATGTCAAATGGCTCACGGTGAGTGCCGCTCCCATTCGCGACCCAAAAGGACAGATCACCAGTGCCATCGCCAGTGTCAGCGACAGCACTGCCCGTCAATTTGCCATCCAGGCAATTCAAAAAAGCGAAAAACGTTTCCGCACCCTTTTCGAGCAGGTAGTTGATGCCATCATCATATCTGACCTCGACGGCAGGCTGGTGGACATGAATCAACGCGCCTGTGATCTCCTGGGCTATACCCGCAGCGAACTGCTGCACATGACTGCCTTCGATATCGCCGCCCACATTGACAAAGAAAGCATTCTTGCTGAATGGGCTGCCCTTGCCAAGGTACACATCTTTCAAAAGGAAGGCTTCCATCGAAGCCGCTCCGGTGAAGACATTCCAGTGGAAATGCACATCGGCCTGATCGAACTCGAAGGCAGGCACCAGGTTCTCATCATCTCCCGCGACATCACCGAGCGCCGTCTGGCCCGCCAGAAACTGGAAGAGGAACATGCATCCCTGGAACGCCGCATTGAAGAACGCACTGCCGAATTGCGGCGCCTGAATGCCGATCTGCGAAAAGCCTCACGCGCCAAGGATGAATTCCTGGCCAATATGAGCCACGAACTGCGCACCCCGCTCAGTTCCATCCTGGGCATGTCCGAAATGCTCGGCGAGGGCCTGCATGGCCCGCTAAATGAGCGCCAGACTAAGTACATCCACATTATCGAGAACAGCGGCCGTCACCTTCTGGATTTGATCAACGACATCCTCAACCTTTCCAAGATCGAATCTGGCCAATTGACCCTGGATTTCCAGACCATTCTGATCGATGATATTTGCCAATCCAGTCTGTCTTTTGTTCAACATTCAGCCACTGCCCGCCAGATCACAATCCAGTTCAGCAACCGCAGCAGCCACACCAGCATGATGGCAGACGTGCGCGGCATCAAACAGGTGCTGGTCAATCTGCTCTCCAATGCCATCAAGTTCTCTCCCCAGGGCGGTCAGGTGGATTTTCTGGTGGAAGACCTTCCTTGCCAAAATGCCCTGCGCTTCTCCATCCACGATCAAGGCATCGGCATCCCTCCCGACAAAATGCCCCACCTCTTCAAACCCTTCTCCCAGATCGATTCCAGTCTTTCTCGCAGCTACGAAGGCACCGGCCTCGGCCTGGCCCTGGTGGCCCGCCTGGTAGCCATGCATCGCGGCAGTGTCTCCCTGGACAGCCCAGGCGAAGAAGGGGCAGGCAGCACTTTTTCTGTCAGCCTGCCCTTGTCCGAACCGCAGCCAGAGATCCTGCCAGACTGGATTGTGAAGTACAACCAGTATTCGCCCCTGGTGAAGCACGTCCTCCTGGTTGAAGATGACAAGGCTTGCATCCAGGTTTTGGTGGAAAGTCTGTCAGTCCTCGGCTGTCAGGTCACCATCGCCCACAGCGGCCTGGATGCCCTGCAAATGCTTCGCCAGTCTCCTCCCCAGGTCACCCTCCTTAAAATGCAGATCCCCGACATGGACGGCTGGCAGGTGCTGGCTGCCATGCAGCAAGACCCGGCCCTCGCCTCCATTCCCGTCATTGCGATCACCTCGCTGGTGATTGTCAACGACGAGCAGCGTTATGCCCAGGCCGGGGCAGCCGCTTTTCTTGCCCGCCCCTTCCCCTTGCCAGACCTCCTGCAGGCCATCCAAACCCACCGCCGCACATCCTGACCCATACCCCAACCCCGCACACCCGGGCTGCTCTTCGACCCATACAGAAACCCTCTCCCGGCAAACGGGAGAGGGTTTATCCAAATCCCCTTCTTTATAAAACTATAACCGCATCAATTCTTCTGCCCCTTGAGCTGCCGCCGGATCAGGTCAACAATCGTCAGGCCATGCCGTTCCCCCAGCTCCCCGTTGATCATCTCGATCTGTTTGCGCGGTGAATAAAACACCTCGCTCCACCCATACCCTGCGCAAGCCGTATCGGCAATCCAGCGCCCAAACCCATCCTGCCCCCACCATGCCCGGTAACTCTCTTCCAGATCCGGGCGAATATGTAGTTCAGGAACATGAAAATGTGCGGAATAATAATAATCCGGCGGCAAAGCATTCAGGATCGTTTCAAAAACATGCACCCGCACTTTCACCCCGTTGCGGCATTCCGTGTCTGCAATCCTGCTTAATCCGCGAATCGTAGCCAGTGGAGAGATCACTTCCACCCGTTCCAGGTTCTTGAAGCGCTTCTTCACTTCGGTGATGGTCTCGCGCATCACCAGACCGCTGGCGATACTGTCCGCAATGACAGCCACCGTGATATTCTCATGCTGGTGTTGATCCAGATCCTTGTCTTTGAATAAGGTCATTTCCACCTTGCGGTTATACACCGGCACCGTGTTATCAAAAACATGATGAGCATCCAGCACAATTTCATCACAATAATAGCCATAATTTTCAAAGATCGCTTCAGACACCTGGTATTTCAAGCCCTCGCGCGCGATCGGAAAAATTGCCAGATTTTGCTGCTGGTTGGCTGAGATGACCTCTTTCAATGGGGCTGCTGAAAAAATGGCGTGCATCGCCCGGCCGATCAGGCCGGTACGCTGCGCCCCCATGCAAAGCTGGCCGGGAAAAGAGATCTTCCCGCATTGGGCAACCTCCTCCTCATTCAGACCAATGATCTCCAATGCACTGCGTGCCAGTCCTTCATCCTGCAAATAAATAAAGGAAGTGGTGGCTGGATTGTGATAGAAGACAATGTCCAGATGAATACTTGGCGAAAGAACGATCTGGCCTTTACGATAAAAACCGCTCCCTTGAGATTTGCTCTGGTAGGGAAGCGGTTTTTCGAGGATCAGATCACCATTGATCTGGCTTTGATCATCTTCTGTGAAGCTAAATGGATAAGTGAAAAATGCCATGCATGCTCTCCTTAAGGAATATGTTCTTAAAGAGGCTGGCAAAAAAATGTCTGCCGGCCCTTAAGATTGTATCACTTAATAACCCATTGCAGTTGAATTTGCCCTCAAACGGCAGTACGAAAATGTTGTAGCTTTTGTCGTTGCGAAGAAGCCGCAAAGCGGCAACTGAAGCAATCCCCATCCCGGCCAAGCCGGTAAGCCACAACGAAGCGAAGCCCTCTCCCAGAATGGGGAGAGGGCTGGATAAGGGCATCTCATGACCAAAAAACCGCAAATCGTCTTTTGTTGGCGATTTAATGTCCAGCATGGATGATTTCAATCAATTCATCGCCATCTTCGCTTCTGTAATACGATTTATCTGGCAGTAGATCGTATTGGTAATCGAAATAATGATTAAGAACCACCCTGAAGGTATTTACAGGAGTGAATTCCGGGTAAACAAGGTCTTCTCCACCATCGGGCAAAAACAGGGCATGAAGAATGGCAACTTTCCCTTCACCAGGACGGTATCCGTGATCTGCTTGAATGATGATGATTGGAGTGGGATCTGAGTTCTCCAAGATCGTATCAACGATCTCGATCAAGCGATTGTTCAAAAACGCTATCTGTTCAATATACGATTTATCGCTTTCATCCTGGTGCTGCTTGTAAGACCCATCTGCATTAAATACAAACGAGGAATGGGTAACCATGATATGGGCGTGCACAAATTTATTGCCAGGAATTTCAGGTACCTTGTGCAAGCTGTCCAGAGAATATAGATTTTGTTTGTATTCCCCGTAGCGGATACTTTCGAATCTTTCTTGATCTGAAATTTCCATGAGCGAAATGGCATAATTGTTGGGGTCAATCCAGCCTTGCAAATCCGGATATTTTGAGGCCAACCTGGCAACAGAAACACCCCGTGTGTCAAAGAGCAGGCGCACCCAGGAGGTTTTCAAATATAGATCATGGAAAAGAAGGGTTTCAAGCCGGTTGATCTTGGGAACGTTGATTTCTGCTTCGTAATAAATATCGGCATCACTCAGGTTTGCCCAGGGGGCTTTTGTATGAAATGCAATGGTTGTATATCCCATGTCCTCAAAAATGCTGCGCACCTTGTTATGGGGTAATGTATCGCCTATTAATAACATGCGCTTGTCAAAATCATCGGAATCAGAAATGCCCATATTGTCCAGATAATCCATATTCAAGGTTGAAACCAATGAATCAAAAGTATTATCATAATTACTGTTTGCCGAGGCCAGGATTGTAAAACCAATGTTTTCCAACTCGGTAATGAATGGGCTGTTGTTAAAATCAAATTCATTCGCAAGGATGTCGGCTCTGGTATATCCATCTACAATAATATAGTACACATCCCGATGAACAGTGTTCGGGTTGCTTGGCCCTGGTCTCGGCTCATACGAGGCTGGATTGGCAGTATTTTTTTCTATATTAATGATTTTTAAGAAGATATTTGGAATATTCATCTGAAATAAAATAAATAGAAGCAACACCCCGCCGATAAAATTGGATGCCTGGGTAACCTTGCACAGGTTTTTATTCAGTCTGATTATGCCAACCAACGCCATAACTGCTAATGCCACCCACAGAATTGTCAAGAGGGAGTGCCTGGCGATATCAATTCCTTGAAAGTTCAATTGGCTTAAGAAGGTATACGCATGACCATAAAAATTAAACAGAAGATTGAAGGCGCTTGTCAATAAAGCGGCTTTCAAGTGACTGCCCAGAAAAATGAGACTGACCAGATAGATCATTAAACTTAGAACAGCAATCAAGATCAGCGACCGGATGATTGCATAAAACGGAATTTGATTCTTGTTTGTGACATACAGGCTCAAAACAGGATACAGGATAAAAAACAATACATGAAAAGGTAACTTTTCATAAAATCTTGTCAGGGTGGTGGTTTCGTCATTTTGATGCTTGCTTGCGCCGAACATGATGTATCCTTTGTTTTAATGAAAAGAGATTCAAGGGCGTGAAGTATTGCCCGCTGTTTTACGTTTGAACCACAGCAACGTGCGCTGACTTTCCGCAACGGGCTTCTGGTCTTCCAGTTTGAACAAGGGCTCAAAAGCGCGGATCAATCCTTCCAGGGTGTAGTCATCAAAAATATCGTCGCGTGAACGCAGCAACCTTTTCACCTGGCTGTCCTCTTTGGGCACAAATTCGAGGATCAGATGTTCGCCCAGCGCGGCCATCGTCCTGGCGATATCGCCCAGCGGAACATTGTTGGCAATTGCCAGATGATGCACCAGGGCCAGGGCCAAAACCACATCCGCTTTGGCACGCAAATAAAATGCATCCCGTTCAAGGTTGTCCCAGCCAATGGATGGGGACGGGTTGGTCAGATCAAGCACCAATGGCAGGATGTTTTTGCAGCCGTCCTTTTTTACTTGTTGATAATTCAACTCCACTGCCTCTGCATCTATATCAGTAGAAATGACCAAACAATCCACCATGCGAGCCGCTTCCTGGCTGAAAACACCTGTGTTGGCGCCCAAATCCAGCACTGTACCAGGTTTGAGCGTGCGCACCAGTTCATGCACCGTTGTCTTTTTGGCATCAAATGCTTTGGAAGAATAATTGGTATCCGAGTAATAGTCTGCCCATAGCTCCCCGCTCACCTTGAAGGAAAGCCCTTTGACCGTGTTTTCCAGGCTGTCAATCAAACCCAATAGGCCGTTCTTGCTAACCGCCAACTTCCTGTCCGGGTGACCGCCGATCTCTGTCCGGGAAGTGTTGGCATAGCGGGCCTGGGTTTTCGCATGCAGATGGATATGGGTGAGCAGCCCAAAGTTGAGCCGGCTGGTTCCGGCCAGCAGCCGGCTGCACAGATCCAGGGGGATGCCATCGATATGGTTGATCAGCAGCTTGCCAAGGCGCACATCCTTCTTGCTCATCAGGGCCAGTGGGCCTAAAAAGTGCTGGCAGAATTGCCGGTAAGCAACCCACGGTGTACCTTCGATGTATTTGCTAAAGCTCAGCGTATCGATCAAAACTGGAGCGCCTTGATGAAATTGAATGTTATAAGCACTGGCATCTTTCAAGGTCATCCCTGCTTTCAAGGCTTCTTTTTGAATAGCCAGAGTCAGCAAGGCAGCATCCTTGAGCTGCGAAAAGCACCATTCATAGGGATACGAGATGAAGGGAATCCTTTCCGGCTGGATCACCTTGTAAGCCGATTCCGCCACAAAGGGCGCCTCATCAACCTCTGTATGGGGGATCAGATAATTCTTCCGAACCAGTTTTTCATACAAACCTGAAGAAACAAGAACCTCATAATCCTCTTTATAAACCAGATTGACCTGCCGCAGGAGAATGCCGTTGCTGGTGTAGATCACACCGCAAGGGTCACGAAAAGAGGCCGGGGATCTAAATGCCATAATGAATTACTCCTGCTCCTCAGTGTCGGGTGAGGATGAGTCCTTTTTTCTGAAAATGGCTGTGATCTTTTGCCAAAAAAGCTTGATGAACACACCCAGACCTAAAAGCGCAGCCAAAACTACCTGAAGGACAACACTGCCCGTTCCCGGATCAAGGTACATGATTTACTCCTTTTCCTTGTGATTTTGTGACACCAAAAAATATCCTTCGAATTGTACTCCAAATATCGAGTGCTTTTCAACACCCAGACCGTATTGATAAATCCCCCGGAAACCTCAACCAGCCATTCGTCCAGAGAGAACCCGTATACCTTCATGGCTTTCTCAAAGTTAATTTTCCATTTGCTTCTTTTATTGATGGCACGAGACCGGACGAAAGACGGTCTGTGCATCACCGGGGTTTATTCACCCCACCCCTCGAACTCCCCTCCCCGCTGCTTGCCTGACATATCCCAATTCCTTCTTCT
>JAGVAB010000128.1 GCA_020060485.1 Anaerolineales bacterium | reverse complement strand
GGTATTTTTTTGTCTTTTCCTCAAAAACCTCTTTTTTGCCTTGGATAAAGAAATTTCTCGTTCTTAATGAACCAGAGGCCGCCCTTTTGGGACGGCCTCTTTTTGATGCCTGCCCACGGTTTATCTAATTCCGAGATTCACATTACAACGGATGCGGCAACTGCTTCCGTGGAAATTCATTTTTTCAACTGAGGAGCACTGCATAACGCAGGCCATAAGAGTTGCTGAAGAACACAGGATGCCCTTGCAAGGCGGCAGAAAAATGGGACAACACATGCGGAGCAGCATAGTATTCGAGGAATTCGGAAACACGATCATCCAGTACCACAAACAACCAGGCATCTCCTTGCTCAGTTTCGGTCAAGAAAAAACTGTTGATCTGTGGATCCAGTCCCAGATCATCCAGTATCCCCGGGATCGCTTCAGCAACGTTTTGGGCGGCTGCCAGGTAACGATTTGCACTCATAGAGATTGCCTGCCTTCCGCATTCAACTGATGCTCCAAATCGGCAACCCAATCAGAGAAAGGTGGTTTGGTTGCTTCAACAATTTCCACGTGGATTTGTTTTACACCAGGCAGTCCAGGCAGATCAGTCGCAGGTAGTTGCGGCAGGGTGTTTTGGTGGTCATGATTGACAAGCTCTCCGTCTATCATATACAAGGGGGGAGGAATAATATCGGCCCGCAGGATATGCGGGAGGCGAGGCCAATATAACGGCCTGAAGCGGCGAACCCACAAAATGATTCCCGCGATAATCAACAATGTGATCAAGGTAGCAAGCATGGGAATCAAAGGGGCAACGATCCGGTCTTCGAACGTCCTGCGTTCCCGGTCATATTGCTGCAGGAGAAGCGCTGCCTCGGTTTTTGCAAAAGGGGTGGCTGTTAATGGATAGGTTGTCAGAGCGGCGGCGGCTTGAGCAGTTTGCTGCGCCTGGGAATTCAGAATCGCCTGGGCCTGTGCGGTTTGCGTGGCAATCATATAGTTTGCTGATTGGACAACCCAGGCAGCTCTGTTTTGAGCCGCAGTGGTTGCATCCCCTGCAATTTTCGTTTGTTGATTGAGGAATTCCTGTGTGACTGCGGCCACAGCCATATTCTGGCTGATCAGGGTTAACTGGTAGTCCAATTCCATTTGCTGGCGGCGGTGATATTCCTGTGTCGCCAGAGCCGCGGCATTTGCAGCCTGAGACATACTCAAGCTGACCTCTGTGGCCCGGCGCGAAAGCTCAAACAACTGGCGTTGACCCGCATCCATGGTCGCCTGGGAAAAAGCAAAAGCCGGATCAGGCGATCCTGGTATGCCTGGTGGCGGTGTGTATGCATAATCCGATTGGATGGTATACGTGCTCTCACACCCCAACAGCATCAATGCCATAAGGGGCAATATGATCAACGATGTGATCCATCGATTTGTCATTTTCATGAAAATGGCCTTTCAACCTGTGCTAATATGGCACGGCCGGCGGGTTTTCTCCTTTGATAATTTAGCTGATCATCCAAATCTTAATCCTTTGTCTTTTGAACCTATTATCATAGTAGATCAAAGGAGCTATCTGTGTCCCGTATTTAACCTGAAAAATCCCTTAAAATGGACTGCGCAATCTTTAGAACGTAACTGTTCAGGCCATCACTGGAGGGCAGCTTGCTGCTGTTGAAGTGTCTCTTGTTGAGCTTGAATGATCTCCACCCAGTTTTCTGCCAACTGGGCGATCAAAGCAGCCACTGCTTTTTTGCCTTCTACGTAGGCAGCATGTATTTCTTCTCGACTGGGCAGGCGCAACGGTTCCATGTCTTGATATAGATCGATTTGCACGATTTTGTAAATGGTGAGGTTCAAAGGCTTTTATGCCTGAGCAGTTACGGTTTCTTTATCTTTCTCTTTTCTGTGTCTTTGCAGGGATTTCAGGCGAGAATCCATGCCACCCAACGGCTCTATTTCTTGCCAAACAGCAAGGTTTCCACAGACTGTAGATTATTAGCCAGCAATACAAGGTCTGCCTGCGCGGTGGACGAGTTGGTATCCATGCCATCCAATATCAGATTGAGACGTGTCTGCAAGCTCGCTGCCAGGTTGGCGTCAACCGTTTCTATCAATGGTTTCAAAGTTCCCAAACGAGCGGCTGTGCCCGATAAAGCAACTTTTGCCCCTGAAAGGTTATCGTTTTGGAGTTCGACATGGGCAGTCTTCAGTTCGACAAGTGTTCTGAGTAATTCGATATGCAGATTGGCGGAATCCAGGTCTGCCTGCAAATTCTCTTTGTCCTGTTCGAGCGCCGAAATGCGGTCATTTGCCGTTGCAAGTTGCGCGGACAAGTCATTCACCTGGCTTTGCAAGTCTGCAATGGACTGTTTCGCCTGGCTGAGTTCAGCTTGCATTTGCGTCAGGTTCTCGGTCAACCCGGCTTTCATGGGGCTATAACGCGCAAAGTGGTCAGTCAGGAAACCTGCCAGAAAGACGACAGCAACTGCTACCAGACCAATCAATGCAAGGCGCAAGATACGTTGGAAACGCCCCATTTTTTGAGGCTTTTCCACCTGAACAGGAAAAGTTTCTGTCTCTGCATGTTCTAATTCAGGCGTAGGCTGTTCCGATGCGGGGGCGGGTGAAACAGTTTCGGCGTTTTCGGATTCGGGTTTATTCGGTTTAGCAGTCATCGTGATACTCCTTTGGTTGGTGTTCGTTCATGGCTGCGCTCTTTCTGGCAATCATCATAACTGCTTATATTGATTGATTTGGAAAGCGTTCTACGGGTTGGTTTAGTAGTTTCGCTGTTGTTTACGATATTCACGAACCTGATAATCAACAGCATCCAAAGCGCCGTTCAGGGTAGATTCGAAATGCTCCCCTTTTTCGGTAGCTGCGATGTGATCTGAACCCATATAAAGAACAATTGTAATTTCGTAAATGTATGCTGTCTGACGTTCTTTGGCAGGCAGCTTAAAGTTAACCATCGCGCTTGAGATATCATTGTGGCCTTCTGCCAGTTTGCTAAGCCGGTCCACGGCCAGGGTGTAGAATTCGTTCTCGCTTTTCTTTATGTCATCAATTTCATTATTAAACTCAATCGAAAAATTTGTTGCATCCATTTTTATCTCCTTTGGCTTGTCTTGTTTTGGCCAGATTGCAAAATCTAATAGCGGAAAACAGCCGCGATGGGTGAATCCGTTGGCATTTCAGCCTGGGAAAGTGCATAAATGGTTCCGCTATTTTGAAGGGTCTTCATCGCCGCGAGGTCGATGAGCATGAGATTATTTTGTTTACTCTGTCCATTCGCGCTATGAGTAACCTTCCCTGTTTCATGATTAAACGCCCCCCAAACCTGAGACTCGACAGATAAGACAAGTTTGTCCACACGCCCATTAAAGGCGGCAGCGACAATCTCATCAACGTTATCTGTGGCTTGATCTGTGCTGGCAAGCTGCTGATATTGCTCCACAGCCTTTTCCATTTCCTGACGGAAATGGGCTTCTACAATCGGCCAGGCTTGCTCCTGTAATTCTTCAGGGCGCAAATGTTCAGGACCGCCGGTGATCCCTGCTTCCATGATGTGCGCATATTCGCTGACCTTGCGATAAATTGGCAGCAGGTAATCAACACCCGCCAGGACGAGCGGCGCTTGCTGCTCACGAAAGATTTCCTTGAGGCTTGTATCCACCAGATTGAGATATTGCTCAATCCAGATCTTTTGTTCTTCCTCGCCGGGGCCTTGCCCATGAAACCTGACACGCCCTGTCCCGCTTTGGGCGGTGTGCATCTGCAACTGTTTTTGGGGATCATTCAGCTGCAGGGCGGCTTCCAGACTCTCAGGTGTCCCTTCCGGCAGGTCAATTTGACCCACAGCATACCGGGTTCCTTCAAACAGTCGAACTTCATCCTGGCTGAGAGCCAGAATGAAGTAATGTCCATTATTCGTGAACAGCGGCAAAACAGGCTTGACATAATAGGTTTGAGAGATGATGAGCAGTTCCTCAAAGGAAAACGGGATGTGATAATAATGAAAGTCATCCGCTGCCATAAATACAGCCAAACCATCGCTCTGATAATTCCAAAAAATAGAGTCATCAATGAATGCCTGTGCAGGTTGTAGTAATGTGCTCACTTCGCGAGGGCCCATGCCGCTGCCCAGTAACTGCTTTTCCGCCTCTCGCAGAAGATTTTTGAAGCGGATGGGATCTTGTTGGGTATCCTGACCAGCGCGATGTGTTGGTAGAAAAATCGATATACTTGGACTTGCCGTTTGCTGTGCCAACGCCTTGAGTTGACCTAAAGTTAAGCTTTTCATCGGTTACTCCTCCATTTTTTATCTAACTTTATTGGTAACTGCTCAGGCATAAAAAGCCTTTGAACCTTACCATTTACAAAATTGTGCAAATCGATCAAAATCAGGACATGGAACCGTTGCGCCTGCCCAGTCGAGAAGAAATACATGCTGCATACGTAGAAGGCGAAGAAGCAGTGGTTGCTTTGATCGCCAAACTGGTAGAAAACTGGGTGGGGATCATTCAAGTTCAACAAGAGACGCTCCAACAGCAGCAAGCCGCCCTCCAGTGATGGACTAAAGAAGCCCTGCACGCGCAGCTTGGCAAGCATAGTGGCAAGAAAAGCGGCGGGCAACCTGGGCACGAGGCCATACGTTGCAGATGCGGTGCAACCCGGATGAAGTGCACCTCCATCAGGTGCATCGCTGTCACCATTGTCAGTGTGATCTTGCAAACACGGCGCCGGATGAGCACGAGCGGCGGCAAGTCTTTGATCTTCCTCCAGTGCGCGTGGTAGTTGTGGAACATCAGGCTGAAATCAAGACCTGTCCAGCATGTGGACAGCGCACCAAGGCCGAGTTTCCAGCCGGAGTGAGCCAGCCTGTGCAATATATGGGCCCCAGATCAAAACCCAAGTATCACTTCATACCGCTGGAACGCGTAGCGGAGATCATGTCTGACCTGTACGATCAGGATGTGAGCGAGGCCACGATTGTCTCCGCAGGTTTGGCGGTTGCCCAACAGGTTGAACCCGTCAATGAACAAATCAAAACTCACCTGCGCAGTTTGGTCTTCATCGAGGAACGCTACCAACAAGCATGGGCACCCAGGCTGGCCGACCTGCTGCGGGAGATCAAGGAAGCGATGGAGCAGGTGAAAGACGAGGGTGCTACCCAATTGACCGCCAGGCAGAAAGTTGCCTTCGAAAGCCGTTATCGGCGCTTGATTGAACAAGGGCTGCGGGTCAATCCACCACCGGATGAGGAACCAACCCAGGTTGGGAAACGAGACCGCAAGAAACAAAGCTCGCCCAAGAACTTGCTTGACCGGCTCAAACAGCATCAAGCTGGCGTGTTGGCTTTTATGCACGATTTTAAGGTGCCATTTGATAATAATTTTGCAGAACGGGATCTGCGCATGATGAAAGTCAAGCAGAAAGTCTCTGGGTGTTTCCGCACTGAAGAAGGCGCTCAGGCTTTCTGTGAAATCCGCGGCTATCTTTCAACCGCCAGGAAGAACGGTCAGCCAGTTTTGGAAGCACTGTCTCTTGCTATTCAAGGTTCGCTTTTCTTGCCCGTTTTTATCTCTGTTCAAGCTTAGTGATGGCCTGAGCAGTTGCTAAAGAACTGCTAAAGTACACTTTGTTGATTTTTTCTTTCGAGGATGGGCTGTTTGTCTTTTACGGAAACGCATCTCTGTCATTGCAAAGCAGAGACCCACAGAGGATATGACAAACCCTCGTTACCATCTTCCTGTTTCACATTTTCCCGTCGGAAATTGTGGTGTGCGTCGTGCGCACATTTCCCTCACCGCCTGGTGTCTGCTCACGTGTCGTGCGGCTGAATGAGACTGCACTTGGCCGGTCCAAAACCAGGCGCACGCCATAGGCAACACCCAGGAAAAGTAAAGCGTAAACCACCATGGCAATCAGCGTGGAAACTTCGAGTGCCCAGCCATTAAACGTGGGCGTTCCCACCAGGCCGTTGAACGGTTCAACGAACACTCCCGAGACCCCATATATGAGCACGGCAAATCCACTATTGGAATTGGCTGAAACCAATCTCAAAAGAATGCGGAAAGCCAGCAGGATCTCCAGGAACGCCAGAATGCTCCACATGATGCGATTGAACTGGAACCAGCCTATCCGGCGTTCCGCAGCAACATCGTGCACAACTTGCTCTGTTGCAACGTAGCCAGGGCGATGGGTGACCAGCGTCTCTTCACGACGGTCCACTACATCATCATTTTCATTCATCTCTTGATACTCGATCATAAAATTTCCTTTCGGCGCTCCTCAAAATGGGAAAAAATGCCTGCCAGTGTCCAGTTGGGTTGTCGACGATGCTGTGCTTGTTGCCCTGGATGCACATGATCTGCATTTAGTATTCTATATCAATGAGGCTATCTAAGTCCCTAATACAACCTGTTAATCACCTGTAAATTTGAGCAGCGTGACAGGGGATGAGCAGAACCCACGGTATGTGGCAATTGAATTATGGGGTAAAACGCTTGCCAAAACCAAAAACGCCCATTTTTGGGCGTCTGGAGAAAATTGACAGGGCCTCTGCTGGAAGACACTGCAAATAGAGATCCTTTGACTGAGTTCGTCAGGTGTTGTCCATCGGTTTCCAGAAGGGGCAGAAACGTTTGGTTTTCTTTAGATATTTTACAGACCTTATCAAGGACATTGCAAGCTCCTTTTTTATACAATTAGATTATCGAAAGTTGATGATTAATGTCATTCTGAACACCGTGTCGTATGCCCGGCGTGCAGAACGACATTCATTCATTTCCGTATACTCCTCTTTCAGATTGGAGTTTGATCTTATGTTTAACCGTATCCTGGTACCATTGGATGGATCAATGCTTGCAGAGCGGGCGATCCCTCACGCCGAGCAATTTGCCCGCATTTTTGGATCGAGTATTATTCTTTTGCAGATTCTCGATCCTGCTTCTTATCATGAAAACCCTAAGCCTGTAGATCCATTGAGCTGGCAGATCCGTAAAGCCGAAGCGGATATGTATCTGCAGGGGGTTGCAGCCCGCATTCGTGAAAATCTGCAGGAAAGCACAGGGGACACCAAAAATGCACACAACAAAGGCAGTGTTGATAGAAAAACAAGGGTCGAATATTCAATTCTGGAAGGAAAAACAGCAGAAAACATCGTCAATTATGCTCACAACGAAAACATTGATTTGCTTGTGATCTGCACACATGGCTCGGGTGGTTTAAGCCGCTGGAACATCAGCAGTGTTACTCAGAAGGTGATCAATCTGGTTTATCTGCCTGTGCTCATCGTCCGCGCTTATGAGCAGCCCGAGACAGTGCTTGGCGGGGTGCACTACCGCCACATCCTCTGCCCAATTGACAGCTCCCGCCGCGCAGAATGTTCCCTGTCCGCCGGGATTGCTCTGGCGCGTGGGAAACCATCATTGGCATCTAAGGCAAATAATGGTGCGCTCCGCCGCACCGCGCCGGTTGCTTCCCCAGCCAAAACAAGGCTCATCCTCGCCGCCGTGATCAAACCCCCGGAACTTCCCATCCCTGAACCTTATCCTGTTGAGGTTGAACAACTCTCTCAACAGATGATGGAGGTAAGGCGCACGGCGGTTCGAAATTACCTGAACGAGATGAAAGAGCGTTTACCTGTAGAATGTGAGATCTACGTACTTGAGAACACCAGTGTGTCCGCCGCTATTCAGGAACTTGCCAGCCAGAAGGAGGAAATCGATCTGGTGGTGCTATGCGCCCACGGTTATACCGGCCAGTTCGAATGGCCTTACGGTAGCATCGCTCGCAATTACATCGAACATGGCACCAAACACGTTCTGGTCATTCAGGATGTGCCGCTGTCAAAGGTTCGGGCTTCTGTTGCGGAGATTGCTGCTGAAAAATCCGGGGGACGTTAAGTATGCAGGGGGATCGCAACGATCAAGTATGGGTCCAGGGTGATGTTTCCACCGCGAATTCCTTCGCCTCTGAAACTGAAGGGCTTCAGAAATTGGTAAATACCCTGGTAAGCTGTTGCCAGCAAACCGGCAGGGTAAAACCAGACCAGGTGTTGGAATCAGGCTTGCAAGAACGTTATATAGCCGGGCATGATCTTGAGCTTTATAAATCCTGGCTCGAAGAGGTTCATCGCAATTTCCGGGAAGCTTCACAAAAAAAGGTGCCTCTTACGCATACCTCAGAGTGGGTGCTGGACAATTACTATATTATCCGGCAGACTCTCCAGCAAATTGAAGAAGATTTGCCATTCTCGTTTTTCAAACAGCTGCCCCGGCTAACCGGTGGCCCGTTGAATGATTTCCCACGTGTATATGCCATTGCCAGAACTGTACTTTCATATCAGAATCATTTGCTAGACCCTGTTGAATTGCAAACCATTTTAATCCACTTCCAGAAACGTGTCCCACTGACGATGGGTGAGTTGTGGGCTTTGCCCATTTTCCTGCGGTATGGTTTGATAGAGGTTCTGGCGCATGTATTGGTTTCAACTATTCGCCCACCCAAACCGCCCGATTTGCCAGCTACGTTTCCACAACTGTCTGGGAGTGAAGATTCAGTTTCTTCCAGTGCAGATGTAGAAGATTTGGCAAACAATGATGATACTGCCAATATCATCCTCAGCCTGAGAACCATCGCTGAAAAGGATTGGAACGAATTCTTTGAATCTGTCAGTAGCGTGGAACAAACGCTGCGCAAAGACCCGGCCGGGATTTATCCCCGGATGGATTTTAAGACCCGCGACCTGTACCGAAAAGAGATTGAGAGGCTCTCCCTATCCACTGGACAGGATGAGAGTGAGCTGGCTGAAATCACTCTGCATCTGGCTGACGCCAGCATGCGAGATCATAAACCTTTCTTGCAGGAGGCAATACCGGACCGTTCTACGGTAGTTTCGGGTATCACGTCAGAAACGGAAAAACAGCCCGATTTTCAGGACGACCCCATTTTGGCACACTCTGGCATGCATGTCGGTGAAGCTTTGCTTGGGCAAGGCCGGGCGCAATTGGAACAGAAGATTGGCTACCAGCCCGATCTGAAAACAGTTCTCAAGCGATGGGTGTTCCGGAATGCCGGGGTTTTTCATCTTTCCGTTATTCTATTCTTGACCACCCTGATCCTATTGTCTATTTTACTGGCGGCACGTCTTCCGGAATTAATCACTTCAATTTCTCTTTCGCCTGGTAGCTCAGCCTGGAGTATTGCACGAACTGCTGGAAATACACCGCTACTATGGATCATCGTTCTATTGCTCGCCGTAACTGTGTTGATTCCGGCGTTATCCGTTGCCACCAGCCTGACCAACTGGCTGATCACGCTGATCATCCGGCCGCGAATTCTGCCCAAGCTTGACTTTAAGGGCGAGATTCCCGACCCATTTCAAACTCTGGTGGTTATCCCCGCCATGATCACCAGCTGCAAAGAAATCGAATCGCTTGCTCACCAGCTCGAATTGCATTATCTTCGCAACCCGGAGCCGGGGTTGCTCTTTGCTCTGCTGACCGATTTCCGCGACGCAGATGATGAATCCTTGCCTGAGGACGAGGGTTTGGTTGAGCATGCCATGGCGAAAATCGAAGCGCTAAATCGCAAATATGCCTCCCCATCTTCCACCAATGAACCTGGCGAAAATCTGGATGACGGGCACCAGGGCGGCGCCAAACGCTTTTATTTCCTGCATCGAAAGCGATTGTGGAATCCTTCCGAAAGAAAGTGGATTGGCTGGGAGCGCAAACGCGGCAAGCTGCATGAGTTGAATTTGCTTCTGCGTGGTGGCAAAAACTTGTCGTTCACCACGTTCACCGATGGGATCAATGACAAAAGGGTAACCAGCGGAGTGTTGCAGCATGTTTGTTTCGTCATTACCCTTGACGCAGATACCATTCTGCCAAGCGGGGCAGCATGTCGCCTGGCTGGCACGCTGGCGCATCCACTTAACCGGGCTGTGTTTGATCGTTCAACCGGACGGCTTCTATCCGGTTATACCGTCCTGCAGCCTCGCATGGAAATTCATCCTCGAAGTGCAAATCGCTCCTGGTTCACGCGTTTCTTTGCTGGAGATGCCGGACTGGATCTGTACTCTCTGGCCGTTTCCGATGCCTACCAGGATCTGTTGGGCGAAGGGATCTATGTGGGCAAAGGTATTTACGATGTGGACGCTTTTGAGCACAGCGTTGACAAACGCATATCTGACAACACTGTGCTTAGTCACGACCTGCTGGAAGGACTAATGGGGCGCGCCGGGCTGGTTACCGACATCACCATGATTGAGGACTACCCGCAGAATTATATTATCCATGCTATGCGCCAGCGGCGCTGGATTCGTGGAGATTGGCAGCTTCTGCCGTGGTTGTTCAAACCCAACCGACACGGCCTGGCCTTCTCGTTGGTCGATCGCTGGAAAATGTTTGACAACTTGCGCCGCGCTCTGCTGGCGCCAAGCCTTGTGCTGATCTTTGTTTTGGGTTTGATTTTCCTGCCTGGTCTCGCCGGACTCTGGACAGGGGTTGTTCTGCTTTCTCTCGGCGTCCCCATGTTAACTGGCATGGCCCGCAGCGGATTGCAAATCCTGGGTGGCGAGTATCCGGGGATTGCTCTTCGTTCGTTGGGTTGGAACTTCTTGCGCTGGCTGCTGGCGGTAGCTTTCCTGCCCTATGAGGCATATTTTTCTGTGGATGCTGTTCTCACCACACTCTACCGCCTGCTCATCAGCCGCCGTAACCTCTTGCAGTGGACAACTGCGGCCCAGACCGCCCGGTTGTTCGGACTAAAAGCTCGCGGAAATGTTTCCTGGCAAAAAATGAGTGTGCCTGTAATCCTGGCAGTGAGTGTCTCAACAGCAATACAACTCCTTTTTAATCTAACCAGACGTGGCGTAGCGGCATCGTTGGCCTTTGCTTCGCCGGTGCTGCTTTTGTGGGTATTCTCTCCCCTGATCGCCTGGTGGATTGATCGGCCGATCATTGAGTATTCCAAACCCTTGAACGCGGATCAGGTGAGCCTCTTGCGTCAGATCACCCGGCGAACCTGGGGTTTCTTCGAACGATTTGTTGGCCCGGAAGATCACTGGCTGCCGCCTGACCATTATCAGGAATCACCTATTGGAACCGTTGCTCACCGTACTTCGCCAACCAATATTGGTTTGCTGCTTACTTCAACCCTGGCGGCCTACGACCTTGGTTATTTGGACCAGCTTGGGTTGGCAACCCGCCTGACCACCACGATGGAAACCCTCGACCAGTTGGAGCGCTTCCGCGGACATTTTTTGAACTGGTATGATACCTTGACTCTTCAACCACTTCAGCCGCGTTATGTCTCTACTGTGGATAGCGGCAATTTGGCTGCCAGCCTCATTGTTACCGCCCAGGCATGCAGGACCATGCCGGACGACCCTGTTTTTCGCTGGGATTTATGGCAGGGGTATCTGGACACCCTTTCCAATCTGACTGAAACGCTGACGGGCATGTGTATTGCCGAGTTTGATCCTCAGATTGAAGAAATTAACCAACGCATTACAGTGGTTCACGCCGAAATTCTGGCGGCAAGGTCTCACCCAGAGTTGTGGTACCCTCTTTATCTGAAGGTCAGTGGACCATTCTGGCAGGACCTTTCGCACCGCTTGATGGAGCTGGTAAAAGTTGGCAGCTCCGCTTTTGATCTGGCGACACTGGGGAAGTTGCAAGAGGTCGCTGCGCAGACTGAGCGGCATCACCTGGCCGTGCAGCGCACGATCACTGAGCTGGTACCCTGGATACCTTTATTGGAGAATCCCCCTGTGCGTTTCCAGGAGCCACAATTTAAAAAGGCGATGGCCGACCTGCGGATCAGTCTGCCCTACAATGTTGCGTTTGGGCAGATTCGTGGCCACATTGAGGGAGCATTCGTACATATCGCCACCCTGAGTAATTTATTAACTGAAATGGATCTGAGCGCGGAGACCCCCGGCTCTTCGTCAGGCAAGTGGCTGGAGGAGTTGACCCAGGCGCTCACGCATGCAGAGGAAAACGCGGAATTGCTGGTAATGAAATATGCTCAAATCGTGGCGCTGGCTGAACAATATGTGAACGAGATGGAATTCCGCTTCCTTTATCATCTGCAGCGGCGCGTTTTCCATATCGGTTTTAACCTCGTCACAGGGCAGCTCGACCAGAATTATTATGATCTTCTGGCCTCAGAAGCGCGGATTGCCTCGGTCATTGCCATTGCCAAGGGAGAGGTGCCCCAATCTCACTGGCTGTACCTGGGCCGGCCGGTGACGCGGTCAAAAGGTTCTTATGTTTTGCTCTCGTGGAGCGGGACCATGTTCGAATACTTGATGCCCCCGCTGTTCCTGCGCTCTTACCCTGGAACGCTGCTGGCAGAAAGTGCCAGGGGGGCTGTCCTTCATCAGATTGCATACGGGAAAGCGAAAGGGGTTCCCTGGGGCATTTCCGAATCTGGCTTTTACCGTTTCGACGCCAATCAGAATTATCAATATCGCGCCTTTGGTGTACCCGGACTGGGTTTTAAGCGCGGATTGGGGGATGATCTGGTAATTGCTCCTTATGCTTCGCTCATCGCTATTGATTATGAACCACATGCTGTGGTTCATAATCTCGCTGAACTGATTGGGCATGAAATGATCGGGTTATACGGCTTTTATGAGGCGATTGATTTCACCAGCGACCGTTTGCTGCTGAATGAAACTTCAGCAGTCGTGAGCGAATACATGGCGCACCATCAGGGCATGATCTTAATGGCGTTGGCCAATTATTTCCATGAGGACATCATGGTCAAAAGAATGCATGGCGACCCGCGCATCCAGAGTATTGAGCTGCTCTTGCAGGAACAGGTTCCCCATGCTGCTCCGACGCAAGATCCCTATGCCGAGGATGTCAAAGGAGTACAGCGATTAACAGTTGTACCGGAAGAAATCATTCCCTGGGAGGTGCCAGTGCAAACCTCCATTCCTCAGGTAAACCTTCTCTCGAACGGCAGCTACAATGTGGTTATTTCCAACATGGGCAGCGGGTATAGTTCATGGCGTGATGTTGACTTGACGCGCTGGCAGCCTGACGGCGTTTTGGACCCATGGGGGACATGGATCTACATTCAGGAATTGGGTTTGGATCTTCAAAAGGATGGAACACTTTGGTCAGCCGGCCACCAACCTGTTCCCGGGAACGCAACGGAGATGCAGGTTACTTATTTTGCTCATATGGCTGTCTTCCGCCGTACGGAAAACGGGGTCACCTCGACCCTGGAAGTCACGGTAACCCCGGATGACCCGTTGGAGATCCGGCGGGTCCATCTGCACAATAACGACGACCACTCCCATCACCTCCGTCTGACTTCCTATGGCGAAGTAATTCTCGCTCCCCAGGCTGCCGATGCCCGCCACCCGGCTTTCAATAAGTTGTTCATTGAAAGTGAATTTGTGGAAGAGCTAAATTTACAGATCTTCAAACGCCGCCCGCGCTCCAATCAGGAAACACCCATTTACATGGGGCATATGCTGGTGGTCAAAGGCAGTCAGGCAGTCGTCCGGCATGAAGCAGACCGCTACCGGTTTATTGGCCGTCATCAACTTATGCGAAACCCTGCCGCCTTGCGATCGCCAGACTACCTCACCGGCTCAACTGGAGCGACTTTTGATCCGATCTTCGCCCTTGGCCAGGAGATCAATCTTGATTCTCACGCAAGCGCAGATTTGGCGTACCTGACCTTCGCCGAAGAAAGCCGTGAAGCCATTCTTGCACTGGCCAAACGGTATCGCGATTGGACGCTGATTGAGCATTCTTTCCATCAGGCCAATATTGCTGCCCAAGCCTGGCTGGGGAAGCAGGACATCACCACCCAGGCGTTCGATGACACCTTGCAGCTGCTCTCGGCACTATTATATTCATTCAAGTTGATCCGCACTTCTCCACAAACGATCGCAGCCAACCGGCTTGGTCAGCCAGGGTTATGGCGCTTTGGAATCTCTGGTGACTATCCCATTCTGCTGGTGGAGCTGGATCATTCCAAGCAGATTGACCTGGCGCGGGAAGCTCTGCAAGTGCACAAATTCCTGCGCAGCCGTCGGTTTAAGATGGATCTGGTGATCCTCAATCGCCAACCAACCGATTACGGTGCAGAGTTGAATGGGATGCTTTACCGCCTGGTTGGTAAAATGGGCGGTGAAGAGTGGCTGCACCAACGCGGCGGGATTTACATCCTGTATGGTGACCAAATGGGTTTTTATGAACGTACCCTGCTACAGACCGCGGCGGGCGTGGTTCTCAGCGGAGCCAATGGGTCATTGAGAAATCAAATGCCGGGTTACTCCATTCCGGTACACCATCTACCCGAGTTGACGGCAACCCGCCTGACAGAGGTGGAAGAAATTGCGTCACAACCCCCTCAATCTTTTCCGCTGGAAACACTGGAAGGTCTACAGTTCCACAATGGGTATGGCGGCTTTAGTGCTGATGGGCGCGAATATATCATCGAATTACCGTCAGGCAAGGCCACTCCAGCTCCGTGGGTGAATGTGATCGGTTATCCAGAGTTTGGTTTTATGGTCAGTGAAACCGGCAGTCAGTGTACCTGGGCATTGAACAGCGGCGAAAACCGCCTTACACCCTGGTCTAACGATCCGGTCCGTGATCCAACTGGCGAAGCGCTTTATCTGCGGGATGAGGAAACTGGCGATGTTTGGACTCCCACACCTCTGCCCGCCGGCTCATTCCAGCCTTACCGTGTCACCCACGGTGCAGGGTATACCATCTTCGAGCACAATTCGCACGGACTCCGCCATATTTTGAGGCTTTATGCCAGCCCGGACGACCCGGTCAAAATAATCCACCTGAAGATAGAAAATACTCTGAACCATTCACGGCGGATCACCGCCACACAGTATGTGGAGTGGGTGTTGGGTACCACTCATGCTGCCAACATGGCCTATATCATCCCGGAGATTGATTCGAGCCAGGACTGTCTTCTGGCTGCCAACCCCTATAACACCGAATTCGGCAGCCGGGTCGCTTTCCTGATTGCCAGCAAAGCACTCCACGGTCTGACAGCTGACCGCACTGAGTTTTTTGGGCGCGGCGGAAACCCGGCCTTTCCTGCTGCTCTGCACCGCCTGGGATTGGAAACCCGCATTACCCCTGGTGAAGATCCCTGTGCCGTACTGCAAATCCATCTTGATTTGCTTCCCGGTGCATCCGAAGAGGTTTACTTTGTTCTTGGGCAAGGAGATGATCGAGAACATGCTCTTGCGTTGGCCCGGAAATACCATGATGCTGCCTATGTGAAGGCAGCCTACGAACGCACTCATGTTTTCTGGAACCATTTTCTTGATGCTGTGCAAGTGCATACCCCCGAACCGGCTGCTGACTTGATCCTCAATCGCTGGATGCTTTATCAGGCCCTCTCCTGCCGCATCTGGGGTCGTACCGGCTTTTACCAATCCAGCGGAGCGTTCGGTTTTCGCGATCAGCTGCAGGATGTTTTGGCCTTATTGTCCATTGATCCGGCCATTACGCGCAGCCAGATCCTCAACGCTGCCGAGCATCAGTTTGAAGAGGGCGATGTGATGCACTGGTGGCATCCTCCTTCAGGTCGCGGGGTGCGGACGCGTATCTCGGATGATCTGCTGTGGTTGCCTTATGTCACTGCACTGTATATTGAAGCAACAGACGACACGAGCTTGCTGGATGAGAAAATTCCTTTTCTCGATGCCGCGACCCTAGCGGAAGGTGAAGGCGAGTTTTATGGCAAATTCCCATCGACAGAACAATCTCATTCACTGATGGAGCATTGCCTGCGGGCAATCGAGAAGGGCGCTACCGTTAGTTTGAAAGGTTTGCCGTTGATCGGCAGCGGCGACTGGAATGACGGTATGAACCGCGTCGGAGAAAATGGGCAAGGGGAGAGCGTCTGGTTGGCCTGGTTCCTTTGCGATGTTCTGGAACGCTTTGCTGTGATTTGTGAACACAAGGGAGATATTGAAACTGCGCAACGCTACAGATCACAGGCGAAAGAATACGCTGCCGCCGTTGAGCAATCTGCCTGGGATGGAGCCTGGTACCGGCGCGCTTATTATGATGATGGAACGCCACTTGGCTCAAGTCAGGCCTCTGAAGCCGAGATCGATGCAATTGCTCAATCCTGGTCTGTGCTCAGCGGGGCGGGCGACTCGCAACGCAGCCGCCAGGCGATGCAGTCGGTGTTAGACAGGCTGGTGCGTCCACAGGAGCGGTTATTGTTACTCTTGACGCCGCCCTTCGATAAAACCCCACACGATCCAGGGTACATAAAAGGCTACCTGCCTGGCACTCGCGAGAATGGCGGGCAATATACGCATGCTGCCATTTGGACTGCCTGGGCTTTTGCTTCACTGGGTGATGGAAAGCAGGCAGGGGCGCTTTTTGACCTGCTCAATCCCGTTTTTCAGGCTGATACTGAAGAAAAAGCTTCTGTTTACCGCGTTGAGCCCTATGTTGTGTGCGCAGATATCTACAGCACGGCTCCCTATGTGCGCCGCGGCGGTTGGACCTGGTATACGGGTTCAGCCGCATGGATGTACCGTCTTGGGTTGGAAGCTGTTCTCGGTTTCAAAAAAATCGGGAAGAGCCTGCACGTTGCTCCGGTCATTCCACCGGGCTGGGATGGATTTGAGATTCGTTATCGATTTGGAAAATCCATGTATCTGTTTCAGGTGGACAACCCCGAGCATGTAACCTGCCATGTCCGTGAAGTGTTTCTGGATGGGCAGCGGCTGAATGACCCATTCATACCCTTGGTGGATGATCAGCTTGAACATCGGGTAGTTGTGACCATGGGGAAAGAAGGCCTTGATTAGCAGCGGGACGCTGTCTGCGTTGCAGGTTATTTAAAGAGTTCGTACAGGTCGTTAAGGCTGCCTTCGGCTGTGGGAGCAGGTGTGTCAGCGTCTACTTCTGTCACGGCGCTGCGCACCAGGAAGGTTTGCATGCCCAGCTCGCCAGCCACCATGTCCCAGGCCTGGTCGCCGACCATCAGGCAGGCTTCGGCTGGCTGGTCAATGAAGGCCAGGATGTCGCGGTAGTATTTGAGATTGGGCTTGGCAGCCCGGCTGTTTTCATAGTGGGTGACCAGCGGGAAGGCATCCGCATCCAGCCCGGCCCAGGCCAGCCGCTGGCGGGTGGCGGTTTCGGGAAAGAGGGGATTGGTGGCGATCACACAGGTGTATCCTTTTCGCATAGCCATCTGGATCAGGCGCGGCGCAGCCGGGTCAAAGAAGCTTTCCTGGTAGAGGTTCGGAAAATCCACCCGGTAGAAATCGTCAAAAATGGACATGCTGTCTTCCCGGGAAAAACCAACCAGGGGGAAAAACACTGCGTCAAAAACTTCGGCATTGGTTTTGGGGCCGGGGTTAACGATCATGGCGCGGGCGGCCTTGTTCATGGCCTGCATGAAGGTTTCTGTGGAAACCAGGTGGGTGAATCGGGCGGTTAACAACTGATAATACGCATCGATAAAGTTGTCCATACCATTCTTGAGCAACGTGCCGTCCAGATCAAAGAGGATGGCCCTGATACGTTGTATTTCCATGTGCTTGTTTACTCCTTCTGGTCATAATGAGATTACCTTATTGTAACGCAGGACATCTGACGATAGGGTTTGTTCAGCTAGTGGTCAGGGCGTGCAGGGCGGTCACTGTGCGCTGACAGTCTTCAATTGCTACCACCAGGTTGATGGAAACTTCGGATGAGCCGTGGGCGATGGCCAGAACGTTGACTTCGGCATCTCCCAACGCGCTGAACACGCGCCCGGCAATGCCCAGTTTGCGGCGCATGGCTGGGCAGACCACGGTAATGATGACCACTTCCTCCGAGGCCCACACCCGGTCGATGTTGCGGTTGGTGATCTCGCCTGCCAGTTCCTGTTCCAGTACCTCCAGAACCCGGGCGGTCATCTCGGCCGGAACGGCAAAGCAGATGGATTGTTCAGAGGATGCCTCGGTGATCAATGGCACAGTGGCTCCGGTGGTGGCCACTGCTGAGAAGATGCGCGCCGCCACGCCGGGCACACCCAGCATGCCGCGCCCTTGGATGGTTATGAGCTGCACGCCGCGGAAGGCTGTTACCGCTTTGATGGTTGTGCCATTGAGGTTTTGCTGCTCGCCTGTCAGCAGGGTGCCTGGGGATTTGGGGTTGAAGGTGTTCAACACGCGCAAGGTGATGCCGGCCTCGATCACTGGACGGATGCTCTTGGGATGCAATACTTTGGCACCGTAATAGGCCAGTTCGGCCACCTCCTGGTAGGAAATGGCGGGTATGGTGCGGGCTTCAGGTACAACCCGCGGGTCGGCCGTCATCACCCCATCTACATCGGTCCAAATCCAGACTTCATCCGCAGGCAGGACGGCGGCCAGCAAGGCAGCCGAATAATCGCTGCCGCCGCGTCCCAGGGTGGTTACTGCTCCGCAGGGTGCAGCACCGATGAAGCCGGCCGCTACAGGGATTTGCCCTTTTTCCAACAGAGGCAGCAGTACCTGGCGGGATTGGCGGCTAGTGGCTTCGATATCCGGACCGGCATTTTGAAAGCGGTCATCGGTGTGTATTAGTTGGGAAGCATCCACCGCGATGGCGGGCAGGCTGGTGGATTGCAGGGCGGCAGTAAGAACAGCCACGCTCATTTTTTCGCCAAGTGAGGCTACTGCGTCAAGCGCGCGCGGTGAGGATTCGCCAATGGCGGCAATCGCCAGTATCAGCTGAGAGAACTGTTGGACGAGACGGTTGATCTCATGCTGCGCTTCAGCGGTGGGGGAAGCGCCAAAGGCCGCCAATGCCTGATAATGGCGCTGCTCAATATCCTGCAGAGCCTGCTCATAAGGCCGCAAGTTGCCGCGAGCGGCGGCGGCTGCGCTGGCTAAAAGCTGGTTGGTGATCCCATTGAAGGCCGAAGTGACCACGATCAGGTTGGGCCAGTCATGCCGGGCAGCCTGGACGATGGCAGTCACCTGACGCAGGGCGGCAATAGAGCCGACCGATGTGCCTCCGAATTTCATTACCAAAATTTGATTGGAATTGGTCATGGCAGTTGCTTATGCTTGCTGTGGACGGAGCGCCTGACCCAGGTCGGTGATCAGATCGGCGGCATCTTCAATGCCCAGCACATAGCGTACAAAATCGTTCATCATGCTGGCGGCTTGACGTTCTGCGCTGCTCAGGGTGCAATAGGACATCAGGGCAGGCTGGTTGACCAGGCATTCCACCTGTACGGCGCGGGTGGAATGCCCTTTATGGTCAGGAGGGGTGGCACCAGTAACCACAGCAGGCAGGTTGAGTTTGGAAAAGGTCATGATTGCAGCTCCATGTGGTAGACAAAAAAACAGGCTGTCCTTATGGGCAGCCTGTTGGCGACGCTGGAATAAATTCAGCTCAACAATTCGTTCCTGATGAACGAGCTGCCCATTGATTTAACCCACGCATGACCATAGACATCATGGCTGTTTTGATTTCGATCATGGAGGTAGGCAACTTGTTCATTGGCACGAGTTTACCTTTGATTGGATGATTGGTCAATGATTTGGCTGACATTTGACATTTCGTATACAGCAGAATTAACCTTTCTGCAAAACCTTAATGACCCTATGGATTCGCACCCTTTAAGCGGAAAAGGTGTGTAACTCTGGATTTTATGATGTAAAAGGAGTTCCCTCGCATCCCGCCACTCATTCAGGAACCAACCGGTATTTCAAAATCTGTTCAGATAGTCATGGTATGATAGGAAAGATCGCATGCGAACACAGCCTGGCCGAGCGAATCCCCAGAATTTCCGTATTGAAACATCAACAGTAGAAACAATTTGCTCAAGCATAAAACCGGCGCTGCCGAATTTGGGCAGACATTACAATTCAAAAAAGGAAGACCTATGACGAAGAAGGCATTCTGGTTGGCATGCCTCACCATTACGATCCTGTTTTTGTTCTTTGTATCCAACTCCTCTCCTGCGAAGGCGCAAACTGCACCGACGAAAACAATAAAAGCCTGTCATATTTGTGATACGGACGTTATCCCGGTGGCATCTTCACCAACAGCAACAGAATCACCGCAGCCAGTGACCAGCGCAACCCCGGAGGCTCCTCCAAACCACAAAACAATCATCTATATGTTTTGGGGCGATGGCTGCCCGCATTGCGAAGCGGCCAAACCGTTTCTTGAGGGACTTGCCCGGTCTTCCGACCAGGTGGAATTGCGTCTGTTTGAAGTGTGGTACGCGGAAGAAAACCGGGAACTTTTTATTCAAATGGCAGCTTCCCATGGTTTTGAACCACGCAGTGTTCCCACGTTTTTTATTGGTGAGCAATACTGGGAAGGCTTCATGGACCAAATTAAGGTGCAAATTCAAGCTGCGGTGAATACCTGCCTTCAAAATGGATGTCGAGATGCCGGTGCAGGCATCATCCCGGGGACCATGGCAGATGAGAATAGAATTGAAATTGTGACAACACCTACGGAAATTGTTCTGCCTACCGAACCAGTGATTGAAACGGTCTTGGCAACCGGGGAAGCAATTCCCTCCGAAGATTTGCCACAGGAAAAGACGCTTGATCTTCCCATAATCGGCTCGATCGACCTGTCCTCACAATCCCTTTTTATCAGCACCATATTGATCTCCTTTGTGGATGGATTCAACCCCTGTTCTATTTGGGTGTTGACCATGTTGCTGACCCTTACCCTGCATACAGGCTCCCGGAAAAAGGTTCTTTTGATCGGCTTCATTTTTTTGACGGTTTCGACTGCTGTCTATGGCCTATTCATTGCCGGTTTATTCACCATGTTCACAGTCATCAGCTTCGTTGGCTGGGTGCAGGTCGCTGTGGCACTGGTGGCCTTCTTCTTTGCTTTGGTTAACATCAAGGATTATTTCTGGTATAAAGAAGGCATTTCTTTTACGATTGCGGATGACAAGAAACCCGGCATCTTCAAACGTATGCGCAAGCTGATGGATGCTGGACAATCTTTTTGGGGGCTGGTGGGGGGCACAGTGGTTTTGGCCGCCGGAGTATCACTGGTTGAATTCTCCTGCACCGCGGGATTTCCGGTTTTGTGGACCAATCTCCTGGTTTCACAAAATGTTCCTGCATTAACCTTTGTGCTCTTGCTACTGGTTTATATGATCGTTTATCAATTGGATGAGATGGGAATTTTCCTTGTTGCTGTATTCACCATGCGCAGCAGCAAACTTGAAGAAAAGCACGGGCGTATTCTCAAATTGATTGGTGGGGTGTTGATGCTTTCATTGGCCCTGGTGATGTTAATTAACCCGCACTTGATGAACAGCCTTTCCAGTTCCTTGATCATCTTCGGGATTGCTTTTGGGGCAACGATTCTTATCTTGTTGGTCCACCGGGTGCTCTTACCAAAACTGGGTATTCATATTGGCACAGAGTTTGGCCGCGAATAGAGTTAATGTGAGAAAAAAGGAAAGATCATGGCGCAAAGAATAAAACCAAAGTCTGAAACCAAAAATAAAAACAATCAATCGAAAATCCTGATTCTGGTGGGTGTATTGGTATTGGCTGCTGTTATCTTGCTGGTCAAGAATTGGCCTGCAAAAACCGTTGAGGCGGCTGAAGTCGTTGAAAAATCGCCTGAGGCGCAACTGGATGATTACCTGGCGGAGGGTAAACCTGTTTTTGCATTTTTCCATTCCAATAACTGTTATTCTTGTATTGAAATGATGAAAACTGTGGATCAGGTTTATCCAGAGTTTGGGGATTCAGTCATGCTGGTAGATGTCAATGTTTATGCTGAGATCAACCAGAACTTGTTGAGGCGCGCGCAAATTAATTCCATCCCCACCCAGGTTTTTGTTGACAGGACCGGGCAGGCAAGGGTTGTCATTGGGGGCATGGCTGCTGATGTTTTGCGGTCAGAGTTGCAAACATTGTCCGAAGGTGGAAAATGAATCTTGACCCTGCTGTGTTGCAGCCTACCTCCGTGTTGGGTTATTTCCTGGTATTTTTTGGTGGACTGATCACCAGCATTGGGCCTTGTAATGTTGCCACCATCCCTTTGATCATCGGCTATATCGGCGGCTCCCGTGATTTACCACGCAAAAGGGCCTTTGGCATATCGCTTGTTTTTGCCATTGGGCTTGCTGTCACTTTTATGCTGCTGGGTGTGATCGCTGCCCTGGTTGGGGGATTGCTGGGGGGCAGCACGCGCATTTGGTATTATTTGGTAGCCGCAGTTTGTTTTGTGATTGGCCTGCAAATGCTGGGTGTGCTTGAATTGACGCTTCCTGACTGGTTTGGCGGATTACGTGAAAAAATCCAGCTCAAAGGGCTGCCAGGGGCATTTCTGCTGGGGCTGGTTTCCGGCTTGGTGGCTTCACAGTGTGCCACGCCGGTTCTGGCAGCCATTCTGACAGCTGTGATGGCGAACAAGGTGAGCCTGGTGTACGGGGCGGTTATTTTGTTCATCTATGCCTTGGGCCGGGGCGTTCCGATTATCCTGGCGGGCACATTTGCCGGGGTGTTGAAGGGTTTTCGCTCCCTTGGCCGCTGGTCTACGTTCATTGAAAAGGCTAGCGGGGTGATTATTCTCTTTGTTGGGTTTTATTTTTTGTGGATTGCATGAAAAAGCTGCAAAACAAATTTCGTACCGCTGTTGAATGAAAAGTCTAAAAAAACTCCCTTGCCGCTGAATGCCGGCAAGGGAGTTGTGTACTTAATTGATTTGCATTACAGAAATTGTGCGTCAAGCCTCATTTTGTGTTATTTTCAAGGCTTTCTCGATCAGACCAGCCAGTTTTTCAGCCGGCAGCGCTTTGCCGATGCTGACCACTTCTTCATTGATCACGATCAATGGGGTGCTCATGATCCCGTATGCTTCAGCTTCCGGTCCCAGGGCATCCAGCTTTTGAATTTCCACCTTGCCCGGAAATTGATCGGCTGCCTTTTGAACCTGCTGTTCTGCACGTTTACAGTTCGCGCAAGGCGGGATGGTGCCAAATACCTTGATCCAGATCATTGTTTCTGCCTGAGCTTATGCTTCCTGCAAAAAGGCAATGATCTCATCTTTTGAGGGAATCCGCCCGGATGATTTTACTTCCTCATCGACCACCAAAGCCGGAGTGCTAATGATGTCATATTGCATGATATCTACCGTTTCTTTTACTTTGGTGAACGTGGCCTCAATGCCCAGTTCTGCTGCTGCATCGCGCGCCAGTTCTTCCAAACGTTGACACTTGGGGCATCCCCCGCCTAAAATTTTGATTTCCATGTTTTTGTCTCCTTTACGAATATTATATAGCACTATTGGAATTAGCTGATGAACCAGCCAAAGATCAAACCGGCCAGGGTGCTGAAGACCGCCACCAGGGCTACATATACTGCCGTCTTTTTCTTGCCAATCACAGTGTTGGTGATCAGGATCGATTGCAGGCTCAATTCCGGATCAGACAACAGGTAAGCCAGCAGGGGGCCACGCGCCATACCCAGCGAGAGGAAGGTTTGGGCGATGGGCACTTCCACCAGGGTGGGGAAGTACATGAAGACGCCAAAGATCACGCCCACCAGATTGGCCCACACCGTGTTGCGGCCGGCGATGCTCTTTATCCAGGTGGCGGGTATGAGCATTCGCGCCATGCCTGCGATGAACACACCCATCAGCAGCAGGGGAACGATCTGTTTTACAAAGCGCCACATCTCCCACAGCCATTCCTGGATTTCGTAGATCTCAAATTTGGTGCGCGCCACCCACCACACCAGGCCAATCAGGATGATCTCGGCAAACAATTTGCCGGTGAAGCCCACTTGCAAACCATGCTGCACGGCTTCGACTTTCAAAGATGCCACCACCAGAGTTAACGAGATCAAACCCAGTGCGGCCATTGTCCAGCCAGTGAAGCCCTCATCCACCTTGTTCAAGCCTTTCCAGGCGGCAAAAGCGATCATGAACAATAGAGCGATCAGGAATACTCCAAAGACGCTGACGCCTTCAATGCCCAGGGCAGGATTGGGCGGCACCAGGCCGTCCAGCCAGGCTTGAAAGGCGGGCGCCCAGCTGTCAGCAAAGGTGAAACTTAAATAGCTGTTGGTTAACAAACCAACCTGCAGAGTCCCGGCGATCAGGATGCCCAACAGCAGACCAAAGATGGCCCATACCCGCCCGGGAACTTTCCCCTGTTGGGCGAAGGCTTTACTGTTATTGGTCTCTGCATTATGTTCGGCATCGTCCTTGCGGAAGAACCACGCCATGAGCAAGCCGATCACCACACCAAAGATCAGCGACAGGAACAGACGGGCCATGGCGATGTCCATGCCGATTTGCACGCCAGTGAAAGAGATGGCCAGGATATTGATGGCTGGGCCAACGAACAGGAAGGTGATTGCCGGGCCAAGCCCGGCACCTTTTTTGTAGATGCTGGCGAAGAGCGGCATGATGGTGCATGAACATACCGCCAGCACAAAACCGCCAATGGCTGCCGCCGGGTAGGATACCCATTTGGAAGCATCCCGGCCAAGGTATTTGGTCACGGCTTCTTTGGGAAACAAAGCGGCCAGTGCGCCGGCAATCATGAATGCCGGCAGCAGACATAACAAAACATGCGCGGCCAGGTAAGCGGCCAGGCTTCCCAGGCCAGTTTGTAACAGTGAAACCAGAAAAGATAGTGCGTTCAACGAAAAGCCTCCATGATTATAAATTAACCCATTTCTGCTAGTGATCGCTGGCAGATGGCGGGCACCCACAATTTGAAACTTCCGATATATCTGGCACATGGATGGGTTGCAATGCCACGCCCAGATGATTGGCTGCCATCTTCACCACATCCAGCATTTTGGGATCGCTCAGGCGATAGAAATTATTGCGTCCGCTTTTGTCGGCTTCCACCAGTCCGGCCTCGCGCAGCACGCTCAACTGCTGGGAGATGTAGGCCTGGCGTTTGCCCAGCACGGCTTCCATCTGACAGACACACACTTCGCCATCTTCGAGCATGCGCAGGATCTGCAGGCGGGCAGGTTGGGCTAACACGCGGAACAAATTTGCCAGATTCTTTTCAACTGTCATTACGCACCTCTATGTATTCAATAATATGAATATATCATACATTCATCATTATGAATGTATTTTTCAGATATCGCAAGGTGCAGGATGTCATGCTTGTTGGGTGACATCCTGCCGGGATTCGGTTACAGGAGTTTTAATTTAAAAAGCGACAACTCCGCTGAAAAAGACTACAGGAGTTGTCGCTATGGGTTTAAGCCAATGTGTCAATCAATCAGCACTTGCTTCGGATTCTGCCAGGCTGAGTTTGCCCAATTCGATGGCGGGTTTGCCCCAGAAGCCGCGCTTGCCAAGATAGCGGCCAAAATAAACCAGGCCCAGCATCACCGGCACTTCCCAGAACAAGCCCATGGTGGTTCCCAGGGCTGCCATGGACCCGACGCCGTAAATTGAGACCGCTGTGGCGATGGCAATTTCAAAATGGCTGGACGATCCGATCAGTACAGTGGTGATGGCTTCACGGTATTGTAGTCCAAACAGGCGAGTGACCAACAGGTTGTAACCAACCACGATGACAAAACCCAAGAGAAGCGGGACAGAAATCAACAGCAATTGGTCAAAGTTGTTCAGGAGCACATCACCATTGAGCGAGAACAACACCACCAGGGTCATCAACAGGGCAGCGATGGAGACTTTTTCCACCACCGGACGATACTTGCCATCAAACCATTCCTGTCCTTTACGCTGTACCAGGATGCGTTTGCTCAACAAGGCCAGCACTAGCGGCAGGCCGATGAATACCACCGTTGAAATGAGCAGAACCAACCGATCGATGGGAATGTTCTGAATACCGGTCAGCAAGGCCACCACCGGGGCATACAGGAAAAGGATGGTGATGGTGTTGATGCTGGTGTTGATCACATTTTGTTCCTGATTGCCTTGCGCCAGTTTACCCCACACCATCACCATGGCAGTACAGGGCGAGGAGCTCAGCAGGATGATGGCGACCATCAATTGTTCATTGTCCTTAAGGAAGATGCGGGCCAGCACCATGCCTACGATCGGGGCAATGATCCAGTTGGAGAATAATGAAAGCAAAATCGGTTTGGGCGCTCGTTTGAGTTTTTTCACCTCCGACATTTGCAGGTTCATCAAAGCTGGGTACATCATCAGGAACAGACAAATGCCGATGGGAATGGAAATGCCGCGCACCTGCCACGAGTCGATGGTTTCGCCAAGACCTGGCACGGTGAGAGACAGAATCAGTCCCAGCCCCATGCAAAGCAATACCCAAACAAATAGATATTTCTCAAAATTTTTCATCGGTCAGTCTCCTTTTGCAGTGAACAGCATAATTTGTGTGGGTCTTTGGGATTTACCGTGGAAGAGGAGTTTGCTGGGGGTGTTTTTG
>JAGVAB010000164.1 GCA_020060485.1 Anaerolineales bacterium | reverse complement strand
GGGGGAGGAATCCATTATCATCAGCATTTTGCATCTACTTTGATCTGGATGACCTTCACTGTTTTGAAAAATCGCAAATGTCAAGCTTTCTTGAGAATGCCATGTTGGCCTCTCTGGGATTTGCCCTGCATGCGCAAGCCCTGAGCAGGCCGCATCTGATGTTATAATTGCAAATATGACCAACATGACCCAAAAAGGCAGACCTGCACATGCCCCCCTGGAACAGGCCGCCATCGCCGCCGTGCTTGGCCTGGCCTTGTCCCTCATCTTAAGCCTGATGGTTTTCTTCGGCTTTGAACTGACCCACATCGGCCGGGTGTATTCCGGCGTTTCGGTGAACGGCATTGACCTCGGCGGAAAAACGCTCAGCGAGGCCACCGCCACCCTCTCCTCCCAGCTCAATTACACCGAACAGGGCCGCATCCTGCTCAAAGACCAGGACAAGACCTGGTCAGCCTCTCCCGGCCAGTTGGGCCTTTTCCTCGACCCGCAGACATCGGCCCAGCTTGCCTACCAGGTGGGACGCAGCGGCAGTCTGTGGCAGCGCATCAGCGACCAGGTCAAAGGAGTACGGCACGGTCACCAGCTCATGCCGCATTTCATCTTTGACCAACGCCTGGCCTTTCAATACCTTTCTGATCTGGCAAGCCGGAACATTGACCGCCCGGTGGTGGAACCCAGCCTGAGCATTGAAGGCACCCAGGTCATCATCCACCCCGGCCAGCCTGGCCGCCAACTGGACATCAACGCCTCGCTGGATGCCATCGGCGCCCAGATGGAAACCCTGCAAGACGGGCTGCTCACCCTGCCAGTCGCCGAACCCGACCCGGTCATTCTGGACGTGAACCAGCAGGCCGAACTGGCCCGCCACATCCTCAGCCAGCCGCTGACCATCAGCATGCCCGCCGGCGAAACCGACCAGCTTGGCCCGTGGGCCTTCCAACCCGAAGAAGTGGCTGAAATGCTCATCTTCCAGCGCGTGGACCAGGATGGCACCTCGTTCTATCAAGTCAACCTGAACTACCGCATGATTAATGACTTCCTTATCCGTCTGGCGCCCGCTTTGCAGAAGAATGCCGAAAGCACGCGTTTCATCTTCAACGACGATACCCGCCAGCTCGACCTGCACCAGCCGGCCGTCATTGGCCGCACCCTCGACCTGCAAACCAGCATTGATGCCATCCGCCAGGGCGTGGTGGATGGACGGCACAATATCCCGCTCAGCTTCATTTACAGCACCCCGCCGGTAACCGACGAAGCCACTGCCAGCAACCTGGGCATCAGCGAGCTGGTGCGGGCAGAGACCACCTATTTCTACGGCTCCACCGGCGCCCGCATCTTCAACATCGCCCTCGCAGCCAGCAAGTTCCACGGTGTGCTGGTGGCGCCCGGTGAGACCTTCTCGATGGCCAAACAAATGGGCGAGGTCAGCCTGGAAGCCGGATACCGTCAGGGCCTGATCATCTACGGCGACAGCACCATCGAAGGCGTGGGCGGCGGTGTGTGCCAGGTCAGCACTACCCTGTTCCGCACGGCTTTCTTCGCCGGCTTTCCCATCATGGAACGCCACTCACACGCTTACCGCGTTTCCTATTATGAAAAGAACGCCGCCAACCAGATCAACCCCAATCTGGCTGGCCTGGATGCCGCCGTATTCGTGCCCGTAAGTGATTTCAAATTCACCAACGATACGCCCTACTGGCTGTTGATGGAAACCTATGTGGACGAAGCCGCCCGCAAGATCACTTGGAAATTCTATTCCACCAACGATGGGCGCAGTGTGGAATGGAACACCACCGGACCAATCAACATCGTTGAAGCCCCCAAGCCGCTCTACCGCGAAAACTCCAAGCTGGCCAAAGGCGAAGTGGAACAGGTGGACTGGCAGGCCGATGGCGCCGATGTGAGCGTTGAACGCATCGTGTACCGCAACGGAGAGGTTCATCTGAGAAGCACCTTCCATACCCATTACCGGCCATGGCGCGCCATCTATGAATACGGCCCCGGCACAGAAGGCATGCCGCCCAAAGACGCAGAAAAAGAAGACCAGCCAGAGGAATAAGCTTGCCCCCTCATGCCCCAGGAAGAAACCGCCTCCCTTCCCCATGCAGATGACGCGCATCTCACCCTGCCGGATGCGCAGCTTTCTTTGCATGCCGCCGCCCAGCCAGGTGCGTACCTCAAAATCCACATCGAAGCACAATCTGATCAACAGGTCTTCCCCCAAAAACGCACCCTGATCTTCACCAATGGCGCATGGCAGGAGCAGCTTTCCCTGCGCCCTCGCCTTGCACAACATTGGCAGAACTTCCGCACCTGGTTCACCTGGGATCATGCCCTGTTTTGCCTTTCCTTGTTGGTTTACCTGCTTACCCGCCTGATCCGTCTGGCCGATTTCCCCATCTACTTCTTCAGCGATGAAGCCGTGCAAACATTGCTGGCATCCGATCTGGTGCGGGACAGCTTCAAAGGGTATGATGGCAGCTTCTTACCCACATTTTTTCCCAATGCCAACAAATACAGCCTGAGCACCAGCGTATATCTTCAGCTTCCCGGCCTGCTGCTTGGCCGCAGCATGTGGGTCACCCGCGCCACAGCCGCCCTGGCAACCCTGCTGGCCGCGGTCAGCCTGTACCTGATCCTGAAGAAGATCTTTCATTGCCAGCGCCCCTGGCTGGGCATCCTGATCCTGGCCGCCACCCCGGTCTGGTTCCTGCATTCCCGCACGGCTTTTGAAACCACCCTGGCCGCCAGCTTCTATGCCGCCTTTCTTTACTTTTACCTGCGCTACCGCACAGACCAGCCGCTGCACCTCTATCCAGCTGTGATCATGGCCGCCCTGGCTTTTTACAGCTATAACCCCGCCCGGGTTGTGGTGGCAGTCAGTGCCATTCTGCTGCTGGCCAGCGACCTGCGTTACCACTGGCAGCAACGCAAGATCGTCCTGGCCGGCCTGGGCCTGGCCGCCCTGCTGGCCCTGCCCTACTTGCGCTTCCAACTCACCCATCCGGGCGAAAGCCTGAAACATTTGCAAACCATCCGATCATACTGGTTCCAGCCCCTGCCGGCAGACGAAAAACTGCACCGTTTTGCCAGCGAATATCTGCAGGGACTCAACCCCCTCTATTGGTATCTGCCTCACGATGATGAGATTCCCAGACATATCATGAAAGGCTACGGGCATCTGCTGTGGGCATGCCTGCCGTTGATGCTGGCCGGGTTGGGATTAAGCCTGCGTAAAGCCGCCGACCCGCTGCATCGGGCGTTGCTCATTACCTTGCTGGCTGCTCCATCCGGGGCGGCGCTGGTGGGCATGGGCAGCACCCGTGCCATGATCATCGTTATTCCCCATGTGCTGCTCTGTTCGCTGGCTCTGATCTCCGGCCTGCAATGGTTCGAAGACCGGCGCAGCCTGTCGCGGCTGGCGGTCAGCCTGACCGTTTTTGGCCTGTTGAGCGCATTCTGTTTCTGGATGCTGGGCGATGCCCTGATCAACGGCCCGCTCTGGTATCAAAACTACGGCCTGACCGGTATGCAGTATGGAACAAGCGAGCTTTTCCCCATTGTTCAAAAAACCCTGGAAGAGCATCCTGAACTCGAAATATCCGTTTCGCCTTCCTGGGCCAATGGAAGCGACTCCCTGGCCCGTTTCATGCTGGGAGACCCTGTGCCAGTGACCATGGAAACCATTTACAGTTACATTGATACGCAAAAAGACCTGCCGCAAAACCGGTTGTTTGTGATGACGGATGAAGAATACCAAACCCTGTTGAACAGCCAAAAATTCACCGGCATTCAGGTATTGCGCAGCCTGCCCTATCCCAACGGACAGCCCGCCTTCCACTTCATTCAATTGCACTACGTGGACAATGTCGAGCAGGTCTTTGCCGCCGAACAGGAAGCCCTGTACAGCCTGCAAAGCTCCGCCTTTGTGTGGGGCGGTCAGCAGATCGAAATCCGTTTCCAGCAATTGGACATGGGCGACCTGCAGCACATCTTTGACAACAACCCCGAAACCTTCATCCGTTCTGCGGCGGCCAACCCGCTGCACTTGCAGATGGTCTTTCCCCGGCCGCTGACTGTGTCGGATGTCGATGTTCTGATTGGCGGCGCGCCCACCAATCTAACCGTTTCTGCCTATGACGCCAATGGCAGTCTGTTGCAAGAAATCACATCAACCTTCCCCGCAGTGCCTGAACCGCGCCTGGTCAGCCTGCGGTTTGCCGCACCTGTGCAGGCCGCCGAACTGCATTTCGTCATTGAAAACGCAAACGCAGAACAGCCTTCCCACGTGCACGTCTGGGAACTCAGCCTGCGTTGACCCCAATCTACATTTGTTTCAGGTATAATAATATCTATCAATATTACGATATTTATCCATATTATCAGTAAAGGCCTGCTATGAATACTGTAACTGTGATCCTGTATGCCAATTTCAAAGAGGTAACCGGTACCGGACGGATCGAACTGGAAATGCCGCTGGAAGCCACCGTGGGAGACGTCAAGCGGGAGCTGCTCAAACAGCATCCCCGCCTGCGCACCCATTTCGCCAAAATGACCACCGTGGTCAACAAACACAATGTCTCTCTGGACAGCGACCCGCTGCCGCCCAATGCCGAAGTCATCCTCATGCCGCCCCTGGCAGGTGGCTAGAAAGTTTTTTTCCATGAAAGCTGGCAGTCGCACAAAAAAAGCCAAACGTTCTTCATCCCTCTGGCTGCTCATCCTGGGCGGTTTGCTGGTTTCCTGGTTTGGCTGGCTGCGCGTGCAGCAAACCCTCGTAAATTTTAAACTGATCGGTGCGCTGGGCCTGCAACCCCGCCTGCCATTTCTGCTGGCCAGCGGGGTAGTCTACGGCCTGCTGGGTCTGTCCGCCGCTCTGTCCCTTGCCTTTTACTGGCGGTGGGCATACTGGTACTACCCCCTGGCCTTTTTCCTCGTCAGCCTGCTCTACTGGATCGAGCACGCCCTGCTGGGCGTCTCGCCAGCCGGTCAGGTCAGCCTGCCTTTCAGAATGGGCTTTAATCTGTTTTTGTTCGCGGCGGTGCTGGTTTTTCTGGCGCAACCCAAAAACCTGCGCGCCTTCCATGTCGATCTGGTCAACCCCTTTAGACGGAAAGGACAGCATGCAAAACAACCAGGAAAATGAGGTCAAATTCTACCTGAACGATCTGGCCGGCTTTGAGAAAAACCTGCAGGGCCTGGGCGCAGAGCTGATCCAGCCGCGGGTGCATGAGGTTAATCTGCGTTTCGACACCCCACAGGGTGACCTGAGCCGCGCCCATCGTGTACTGCGCCTGCGCCAGGATGAGAAAGTGCGCCTTACTTATAAAAGCCCGGCCGCAGCCAGCCAGCAGGAAGTCAGCAGCCGTCAGGAGATCGAATTTGAAGCTGATAGCTTCGAGAACGCCCGTCTCTTCCTGGAAGCCCTGGGATATGAAGTGATGGTCAGCTACGAAAAATTCCGCGCCACCTACCAGCTCAACACGGTTCAGATCATGCTGGATGAAATGCCCTTCGGCAATTTTATCGAGATTGAGGGGCCAGACCCGCTCAGCATCCAGACCGTGGCCGCCGCCCTGCACCTCAACTGGCAGGCGCGCTGCCTGCAAAGCTACATGATGCTCTTTGAGCAGGCACAGGCCAGCCGCGGCATCCGCCTGAGCAACCTGACGTTTGCAGAACTGGACGGCCTGAACCTGACAGCAGCTGACCTGGGGTTAATTCCGGCCGATCGTAAGATTCTTTAATCTCAAATCCTCTTAAACAAGGGAAATTCAGGAATACTTGCATAACATTCCCCATCTGATTTCATCATAAGGGAGAAAGCCATGACAATCAAGATCGTAACCGACAGCGCCTGCGACCTGCCTGCCGATATCATCCAGCAATTCGATATCCGCGTGGTGCCGCTCTTCATCAATATCGGCAATGTCAGCTACCAGGACGGAGTTGACCTTTCGCGGGAGGAGTTCTATCAAAAATTGCCCGAATACAGCCCTGCGCCCAAAACTGCTGCACCCGGGCCGGGGCAGTTCCAAAAAGTATATGATGAACTGACCGACCAGGGGGCGACTGCCATCATCTCCATTCACATCTCTGAATCGCTGAGTAACACGGTCGAAGCCGCCCGCCTGGGGGCCAAGGATTTCACCCGCATCCCGGTCACTGTGCTCGACTCGCGCCAGCTCAGCCTGGGGGCCGGTCTGCTGGTGGTTACCGCCGCCAAAGCCGCCGCCGATGGCAAATCGGTGGAAGAGATCGTTGCCATTCTTGATGAAAAGACCAAACGCACCTACACCTTTGCCGCCCTGGACACGCTTGAATACCTGCGCCGCGGCGGCCGGATGAGCCTGGCAGTTGCCAGCCTGGGCGAGATTCTCAGGATCAAACCGGTGCTCAAGATGAACGATGGCAAACCCACTGCCGAGCGCGTGCGCACCACGCGGCGCGCCGTCGAACGCTTGATGGAATTACTCAAGGAATGTCAACCGCTGGAAGAAGTGTACATGGTGCATACTTATGCCGAGGACAAGCTGGAGATCCTGCGCAACGAAGTGAAGGCCATCTTCCCCAGCCAGACAGAAGTACTGGCCGTGCCGGTTACCCCCGTGTTGGGCGCTCACCTGGGGCCGGGTGCCTATGGATTCTCTTTCGTCAGTTGCCGCTCCGAGGTCTGCGAACCGTATTCCATCATGGAAGAAGTGCTGCGCCTGGCCAGGAATATCCGCGGGTGAAACCAGCCTGCCGAAATTTCTATCAATCTGTTTGAAACAATGCAAAGACCGTACGCTTCGACAAGCTCAGCGTACGGTCTTTCTGAACAAAACATCCGTCACCTCAGCTTGTCGAAGGTAACGGATGTTCACATCGTACGCCGACCCGATTATTCTTTCGTGTTTTTCTTCCCCGTTGTGGCTGCATACACGGCAAACATTTCCTTGCCGTCCAGCCGCAGGGCAGCATTCAACAGGTCGTCATCAAAGGCAGCAATGGCACATGTCCCGCAGCCCAGCGCTTCACCGGCCAAATATAAATTCTGGCAAACATGCCCTGCGTCCAAATGCAGATAACGGTAACCGCGCTCGTCATAGCGCCAGAACATGCGCTCCACCACCGCCACCCAGAAAAAACTGACCGCCGCTTTGGCCACCATAGCCTGTTTGAAACAGGCATGCGCCAGAACTTCATCCAGGCCATTTGAATCATCCACCAGGATCAAGGTGTGTTCACTGGCCAGGAAGCGGTACAACCCCGGGGCAAGACCTTCCACCCGGTTGACCAGCACAAAGGTCTCAAAAGCATGCCGTGCTCCGGCCGAGGGCACCGTGCGCATGGTCACCGGCCTGGCGCTGACCTCCTTCACCCCTTGCGTCACCCATAACAGATAAGACAGCTCTGCCAGTTCAAGCGCCTTCCCGCTGTATTGGCGTACCGATGTGCGCTGTTCAATGGCGGTGCGCAGGTCCATGGCCGGCATCTCCAGGGTTTCAGGCCGCGGCAGGGCAATCCGTACCGCGTCCGCCGGGGCTGCCCATTCCAACGGCGGCTGCTCCACTCCCCGCTGCTGTGCGGTCAAACTGACGTGTTTGTTCGTCTTCTGCATGAATTCAAAACCGATCTTTTTTTCCATGAGTTACTCCTCTTGTTCTCTTTTCAATGGATTTTATCGCTGGAAGAATATCGCGGCAACCAGCGCGGCACTTGATTGCAGTAGGCACGCCACGCCGTCCCAAAACGAGACTCCAGCCAGGGTTCCTCGTAACGCACCACGCGAATGTGAAAAGCCAGGGCCAATAAAATCAAATAGCCAGCCACAAGCGGTGATAAAAACAACAACGCCCAACCTGCCACCAGCACGATCACCCCAATGTACATCGGATTGCGCACATAGCGGTACAAGCCCACAATCACCAGGTTCTCAGGTGGGCACCAGGGCGCAAGCGTGCCTTTGCCAACCACATAAAAATCCCTCACACACCATATCAGGATCCCCAAACCAGCCAGCAATACAAACAACCCGATCAGCCAAACCTTTCCCCGCCACGGGTCAAAAACGACAATGCCAACTGGCGCCAGCAGGGCAACCATTCCCGGCAGAGCGAGGAAAGCCAACAATGCACGTTTGAACACCTGTCCTCCTCGGCAAATCAATTCGTTTGATGTCATTATAGAACCCACTGTCGGGTTTTGCAATTCTTGCCCCCATTAATTACATGGCCTTCTCAAAGTTAATTTGCAGTTCCCTTATCTTAATGATGACGCCAAATTACAGGCCAATAAGCCCTGGTTTGCGTATGTCGCCAGGTTTTCTGCACCCCACCCCTCAAACTCCCCTCCCCGCGAGGTGCTTGACGTATGATTTTCTTTCTTTTGCGGGAAGGGGAGCTTTTTGTACTGAATGTATTCCACTGCTTTCGAAAATCTCTTTTGTCAAGCTTTCTTGAAAATGCCATACCATTAATTGAAAGCAAACCCTCATCTTGTTCTCATCCAAGGCGGCTATAATCTATTTATACTTTTATAGGTAGAAATTGCCTTGATCGATAAAAAGGAAATCTGGATCTTGAAAAATATAACCTTATGGGATATCATGACCGGCCTTGTGCTTCTGGCAATGCTTGGTCTGTTGATCGTCTTTGCACAGATTTTTATCAACCCTCAAATTGCTTTTAACCCCTTGCCGCCGCCCACCATGATCCCCACAGTTGACATTCCTACCAGCACAGCCACTTTGAGAAGTCTGCCGCCCACCTGGACACCCGAACAGGTCAAAAATGCCCAGGCAACCCTGGAAGCCACCCGCTCCACGCTGCGGCCCTCCCAAACCGCGCCGCCCAGCGCAACCGCGCCATTGATTCCCATCTATACCTTCACCGCCGAGACCAATCCCACCATTGCAAAAACCGCCGCCCCACCCCTCGCCCCCACATCCCCGCCACAGCCAACCCATACAACAATCTCGACCGGCATCGCAGCGCCAACTCAACCCGCGGAACCAACGTCCCCGCCGAGGCCGGATAATCCCCCCGCGCCCACAAACCAGCCTGCGCCGCTTTCACCAACCAACACAACCCCGCCCAATCCCCAGCCAACGTCTCCCAACCCGCCCGGTACCGCTGCAATTGTCTGGAAAGCTACCCACGAAACCGGTGACATACGCGAATGGAAAGAACATGGCGATTTTATCCGCCAGGGAACAAGTGCATATTACACCATGGTCACCTCGCCCACACACAGTGGAAATTACGCCGTGGCTTTGACGATTGACACCAAAGGCTCCTCAAATTCCGGAAGTTACGCCGCTTACCTTTTTTATTGGGATCAGCTTCCCGGCGATGCCTACTATTATTCTGCCTGGTATTTCATTCCAGCAGGAACCCAGCCCCAGGACTGGTGGAACGTATGGCAGTGGAAATCCACATACAATGGCAACACGGACTCCAGTGTCCCCATGCACGTATTGGACATCCGCCAAAGAGCCACCGGACAGTTATCCCTGCAATTGATCTACCGGCCGGATCTGTCCAGCAAGATCAATTACCAGCAAAACATCAAATATGTCCCCACCGATCAATGGTTCCATATTGAGGCGTATTACAAAAAGGGCACCAGCAATAACGGTCAGGTCATCGTCTGGCAGGACGGTACCGAGATATTCAATTTATCCGGCGTGCAAACAACAGAGCGGGACAATACGGTTTACTGGAGTGTGAATCACTACACAGACTACATCCTGCCCAATCCCTCTTCCATCTACATTGATGACGCCGCCATCAGCACGCAACGTCTGGGGCCAGGATACGTGCTGCCGTAAGCCAAATACCCTGATTCCGCTCCCCAGGCCTGTCGAAAGTACATCCTCCGGTGATCAAAAAATGTTTACGGGACGAACAAAACCAATCAACCATTGGCCTATCAATAGAATTTGGCACCCTTCCTGCACGACTATACTAAAGCCTTGATTTCGTATATACTTAACAAGGAAGGTTTACGATTGCCTGGCAAAAGGGAGTGCGGATCATGAAAAGAGTTACCGTTTGGGATATATTGACCATTCTTGTGCTGTTGGCTGCGATTGGCCTGGTCGTATTCTTTGCGCGCATCTTCATTGACCCGCAAAGCGAACTCAATCCCTTCCCGCCGCCGACCATGGTGCCCACGGTGGATATTCCCACCAGCACGCCCACATTTCTGAGCCTGCCCGCCACCTGGACGCCCACCCCCGGCAAGAATTTAACGACCACCCGCGCCACCCTGCGGCCTTCGCAGACCCTTCCGCCCAGCGCCACCGTGCTGGTGCTCTCCACCTACACCAACACCCCCACCGCCACCAACACACCCACCAACACACCCACCATCACCAATACGCCCACAGCCACCAAAACCCCCACCATCACGCCGCTGCCAACCTATACCCCCCTGCCCACCTATACGCCCTTCCCTAGTCCGACCACCGCCACCTATCAGTAATATCCCAAAAATGGATCATGCGGCGCAATTATGCGCCGCATTTTTGTCTCTGAAATTTACCGTGCACAAGTTGTCCCTGCTACACACAAAAAGCCGTTATTTTTCTTTCCAAAGGGTTTAATGGTATAAATAGCGTTGTGTTGCATTCAATCCTTAACATTTCAAATGGCATGCCCCTATGGACGAAAAAATCTCCCCTGAAACCTTCGAACACCTGGTGGAACTGGCTGCGCTGCAGCTGAGTGAAAGCGAGGCCGCCTACCTGCGCCGCGAGCTGAACAACCAACTCAACGTAGTGGAAGAACTGGCCGCCATCCCCCTGGATGAAAAGCTTGCCCTTACTGCTCACGGCGTAGCGTACACCGCCGCCACCAGCCCCGCCATGCGCACAGACGAATGGCATCCTGCTGAAAACCCCCAAGAGATCATCCGCCAGGCCCCACAAACCGACTTTGGTTTCATCGTGGTACCCGAAATTCCCCACACCGATCTGGACTAAGCCATGCAACTTTGTGACCTCTCTGTCTCTGAACTGACCCAAAAATTGCGCCAGCGGCAAGTGTCCGCAGTCGAGATCCTCGAATCCTCCCTGGAGCGCATCTGCACCGTGGATGGCAGACCGGGCACCCTTGAGTCCGGCGAAATGACCGCTGAAGACCGGCAGACCCTGCACGCCTTCATCACGCTTACCGAAGAACGCGCCCGCCGCCAAGCCGAAGCCGTTGACCAGAAGCTGGCCACCGGAGAAGACCCCGGCCCGCTGGCCGGCATCCCCTTCACCGTCAAGGACATCTTCTGCGTACAGGGCACGCCCTCCACCGCCGCCTCAAAGATCCTGGCAAATTTCGTTTCCCCCTACACCGCCACACCCGTGGCGCGCATGGAAGCCGCAGGCGCTGTCATGCTTGGCAAGGTCAATCTGGATGAATTTGCCTTTGGCTCTTCCAACGAATCTTCCGCCTTCCAGCCCGCCCCGCGCAACCCGTGGAACACCAGCCGCGTGCCGGGCGGCTCTTCCGGCGGATCGGCTGTTTCAGTGGCGGCTGGAGAAGCCGTGCTTTCCATCGGCACCGACACCGCCGGTTCCATCCGCCAGCCGGCAGCCTTCTGCGGTACGGTCGGCCTCAAACCCACTTATGGGCGCGTTTCGCGCTTCGGGTTGATCGCCTTCGGCTCTTCGCTCGACTGCCCCGGCCCCATTGCCCGCAACATCACCGATGCCGCCAGTATGCTGCAAGTCATCGCCGGGCCAGACCGCCGCGACAACACCGCCGCCACCCTGCCACCCGAAGATTATCTGGCCGGTCTGGAAACCGGCGTCAAGGGCCTGCGCATCGGCCTCTCGCCGGACTACTTCCGCATTTCCATACCCGACCCGCAGACCGGTGAATATCACCAGCAGCCCCTGCCGCAAGAGATCGAAAGCCGTGTGCGCCAGGCCGCCGAACAACTGGCTGCCCTGGGTGCGATCATCGTGGATGACGTACCCCTCCCCAACACCCGCTACGGCATCCCCACCTTCTTTGTCATCAGCCGGGTGGAAGCCGCATCCAACCTGCACCGCTTTGACGGCGTCAAATATGGCCACCGCACCCCGCAGCCAATCAACGATCTGAGCCAGATGTACCGCGCCTCACGCGGTGAAGGTTTCGGCTTGCAGCCCAAACTGCGCATCCTGATGGGCATGTATGTCAGCGCCGCCCAGTACAGCGAGCAGTATTACCAGCGCGCCCTCAAGGTGCGCGCTATGATCCGCCGCGATTTCGAGGAAGCCTTTGACCCGCAAGGCAAATACCGCGTGGATGCCCTGCTAACCCCTACCACCCCCACCACCGCATTCCCCATCGGCGACATCTATGGCGACTCTGTCCTCATGCAGTTTGCCGACCAGCTCACTGTGCCCGCCAACCATGCCGGCATTCCCGGCCTTTCGCTGCCCGCCGGCCTCGACGAACAAGGACTGCCCATCGGCATCCAGCTCCTCGGCCCGGATTTCTCTGAAGCCAGTCTGCTGCGCATCGGCCGGGCTTATGAAATGGCCACCACCGAAGAAGCCTGGCGGCAGGTCAAGCCGCAGGTGCTGCAATAGTCTCGTCATGCGAAAAGACGCAGCGGTAATACTTGCATACCCGCACCCTTCGACAAGCTCAGGGTGCGCTTGAATTGTGGTCCTTGCGACATAACCCATTGGATCTAATGAAACCCACCCACCTTGTCGTCCAGCCCTACCAGTCCGCCTACCCCGACCCCATCATCCTTAATAAAGGCGAAACCCTGACCACCAGTGACCGCCAGACCGACTGGCCCGGCTGGATCTGGTGCACCACTGCCAGCGGCGACTCCCGCTGGGTGCCTGATGTGTTCCTCGACCTTTTGGAAGGGCTGGCCGTTCTGCGCCGTGACTATAATCCCGTGGAACTCAGCGTGCATCCCCGCGAACAGCTCACCGCTCAAGAGCTGGTCAATGGTTGGGCCTGGTGCACCAACCAGGTGGGGCAGCAAGGCTGGGTCCCGCTGGATAGCCTGCAAGCCATTCAGGATGAAGGATGAAACCCTGCCTGCGCCGCTTTGCATGTCTGTGTTTACTGCTTGCGTTAACGGCCTGTCACCCGCCGCCAGCCGCGCCCGCCATCCAGAACACAGTTCCACTTCCGTCCCGCACCAACCCGCCGCCAGTCAGTACAGCCACCCCCACAGCCTTTCCCAGCCTGCCAATTCCCTCTGCCACCCTCACACACACGGTGGCCGCTTCTGTCACGCCAGCCGCCTGGGGCCGCACCCTGGACACCATCAACTGCCGCCAGGGACCATCCACTGACTTTGCTGTCAGCCGCAGCCTGCCCGTCTTTCAGGAAGTAGCCCTGTTGGGGCTTAATCCCGAACGCACCTGGTGGTTGGTGCTCCCGCCGGATGCGGTCAGTCCCTGCTGGGTCTCGGGGCCTTTGATCAGCAGTTTGCGCGGCAACCCGGCCGCCGTGCCGTTGGCGGACGCACCGCCCACACCTACCCCCATTCCCCAGGATGCCGGCGGACGCAGTTTCACTGCCCGGGAATACGAAGATACCCTCTTCGATCTGCTCAATCTGGCCCGCAGCCAGCACGGCCTGCCCCCTGCCCAGCGCAACCCGCATCTGGACACCGCCGCCCGCCTGCACAGTCAGGACATGGCCAACCATGATTTCTTCTCCCACCTCAGTTATGACGGCCGCGACTTCAACACCCGCCTGACCGCCCAGGGACTCACCTTCACCAACGGCGGTGAAACCATCTATGCCGGCGGCGACCCCTACCAGGCCTGGCATATCTGGATGGCCAGCGAAGTGCATCGCAATATCATCCTGCATCCCGCTTTCACCGCCCTGGGTGTTGGCGTTGCCTATGCGAAAGAAATGACATACGATGTTTACGTTACCGCTGACTTCGCCGCGCTGTATGTGCCTTGATTCAACCCTTGGAAAGGTTGGCATACTCAAACCATGCTCAACCTGCCAGTTCAAACCGAAAACGACTTCAGCGCGCCCCCATGAAAAACCAGTTCATAGATCGACACGTTGCGATGCAGGATCTCCTCCCGGCCGGCAAACCGCATCACCCCACCCTGCCATTCACAACGGTACACAAACTCGCCCCGGCGAAACTCTGCCGGCCCGCGAAAAGGTGCTTCTTCAGGTACGGCCATCAATGCTCCCTTGAGACACTCGCTGAACCCATCCGGAATTTCGTCCGCCTTCATCCAGCCATAATAATTCATCCCCCATATCGGCAGTTCATCCTGCCAGACCGCCTCCTCGCCGATGAAATCCACATCGCCCAGGTAAGTGTCGAGGTAAAGATATGAACCTTCAGCATAGCGCAGGTCCTTCGAATGCGGGCGGCTGGAAGCTGCCACAGCACCGCCAGCGGCATAGGTATGCTGCTTGGCTCTGATCAAAAACGGGACAAAGTCTTTCATCTTGCCTTTCCTTTTTTGCCCTTAAACCTCAACCAGCTCATACGTCTGCGAACCCAGACCGATTTGCTCGGCATATGCCAGACCTGCCTGCCAATGGGTATCGGCATGCAGGGCGTCAAATTTATCATCCCCTTCGTGGAAGTGCCTTTCCTGCAACTGACAGCCCAGCAAGGCAGCTGTGCGGTTCACCATGTCCACCGCAGCCCGATCCAGTGCCACCGGGTCAAAGGAAGCCATGATGCCCAGATCCGGCACAATGGGCGCATCATTATTGGCCCAACAATCGCAATCCGGTGAAATGTCCATCAGGAAACTGACGTGGAAACCGGGCTTGTCTTGCAGCACAGCCAGGGTATATTCGGCGATTTTTTCGGTTGCGCTCTCGGCAGAATCATCCCAGCGCACCCGTGCAGCATCATACTGGCAAACTGCAACGCATTGCCCGCAGCCAATGCACAGGGCGTAATCGATCACAGCTTTCTTGTCAGCATTCATCGAAATGGCCTGCTCCGGGCAGCTTCGCTCGCACATACGGCAGCCAACGCATTTTTCCAGTTTGATCACCGGCTTGGAGGCCGAATGCATCTCCAGCTTGCCGCCGCGTGAACCGCTGCCCATACCCAGATTTTTAATCACCCCGCCAAAACCAGTCACCTCATGCCCCTTGAAATGAGTCAGGGAAAGGATGATATCCGCGTCAGCTATGGCCGTACCGATCCTGGCAGTACGGCAATGTTTTTGATCAATGACAATCTCACGAAAATCAGTACCCTTCAGGCCATCGGCGATGATCACATCGCAGCCCACGGCCAGACGGTTGAACCCGTTCTCTGATGCGCTTTCCAAATGATCCAGTGCATTCGCCCGGCGGCCGCTATACAGGGTATTGGCGTCAGTCAAAAATGGCCGTCCGCCCAGCTCGCGCACCAGCTTCACCACCCGCGCCGCATAATTGGGGCGGATATAAGCCAGGTTGCCCGGCTCGCCAAAATGCATTTTGATCGCCGTGAATTTTTCATGGAAGTCAATCTGCTCCACATCTGCCTTGCGCATCAACTTCTCCAGCTTGTCCAGAATATTCTGGCCGGGCTTGGTGCGCAAATTGGTGAAATATACTTTGGATGATTCTGTCATGCTTGCCGCCTCTCTTCAATACATGGTTTACCCTATTCTATCGCAAAGTTCATCTGTGACGGCATCCGTCATGCAAAATCGGTGCCTGTCTTCTCCCCCCATACCCTTTCTCACGGGAACGCCTTCTCAACCACCTCGTGCACGGCCTGCACAGCATAGACTTCAACATCAGCAAAACGCTGCAAGAGAATCGTCGAGTCCAGGTCAAGGAATACCGCGTCCGGCCCGGTTTCTTCCAAAACTGTTTCCAGCGTCTCGCGCTCGCCTGGATGAACAATGACCAGCGCCCGGCGGAAAGGCCGTAATTTGATCCCGCGAATGGCGTTTTCCGGGATACCCGCCTGCTCAAATTCATACCAGTACATAGCGTCAGTGTGGGATGCCACCACCACCACATCATCCGGCACAAGGATCGATTGCAAATAAGCAGTTACCCGTGGAGCTTCATATCCGGGAGACTGAAGCAACGGTTCAAATTGAGCCGCTAAAGCCAGACTGCTGGCGGCAACCCCAAGGATGAAAAATGTGAATGGCAGCGCCGGCTGCCACCGCTCACGCCGCTGTAAAAACAAATGCACACCGCCTGCCACACCGGACACACATGCCAAAAAGAAAAGCGATGCAAGCCAGGACCACATGCGTGTGATCGGCTCAGGACGCTGCACAACCAGAATGACGCATATGGCCGCCAGTACCGCCGCAAAAGGTGGCGTGCGCCAACGGCTGAGCCGGGCATGCAGCAGCAAAGACAGTAACAGCCCCATCCACAGCAACCCAATAACCGACCCACTGTATCCAGCCAGCCACTCCTCAAACGGCGCCCGGACCCAAATGCCCAAATTGGACAAAAACACATCCAGTGGTAAAACGGCTTTTTCATTGCGCGTCAGGAAACCTGCCAGCCAATCTCTGCCAAAAGCCGGTGTATACAGCACCAAAGTCAGCGCTACCATTGCCATACCGGAGGAAGCCAAACCCGCCACACGACGCAGAAATGAAATCCCATCCGGGCGTTGCAGCACAGCCTGAAAAAAGAGCCACAGGTAAACTCCCGCCAACGGATAGACCATGATCGGTATCGTCCACATCCCCAGCGCACCGCACACGATTAACAGCAGCCAGGCAGCCCGGTCACAACCTGTTTGCAAGCGCAAGGCCAGCAGAAACAGCCAAACCGTGAAAAGCATCACCCATGCATATCCGCGGGCGCTGGTGGCATACAATATGAAAACTGGAGAAAACGCAAACATCCCGGCTGCGGCCAGGCCGATGCCCCCATCATACAATCTTCGCCCCAGGGCATACAACCCCGGCAACAACAGCAAGGTGGCCATTAATGCCGGCAGACGGATGGCGAGCCACCCGCTGCCCCACAACCGGGTGGAGAGATGCACCAGCAAAGTGTGGAAAATGTGATTGTTGACCACATGATAATCAGAAATGGCCTGCCAGAAGGAATGCCGGGCAAATTCCATATAGGTGTAAGCCTCGTCATAGCGCAGGGGAATGCGCAAGTCAAGTATCACCGTCAACACCAAAAAGACCAGCATGACCCCCACCAGTCCCCATCTTTCAGCGGCGGGCAGCCGGGCCGGGTTTCCATCCTGTACCAGGCGGCGCAGATCTGGCCCCAACAGGCGCAGCTCTATCCACATCCATTTCAGGGTCTGCGGGCGGAAAAAGACCACCAACCCCAACACCACCAGCAGCAATCCGGCCAGTCCCGGCAGCCAGCGCAGGCCGCTGTGCAGTAGCAATGTGAAGACCTCCGCATTGCCATCGCCAGCCATCCTGTCGAGAAAGGCTTTTAACAGAGCGTAGGGCAAGACTGCCAGAAGAACTGCGCAAAGACCTGCTGTCCCTATTCCCCATGCGAATCTGGTTATCCGCCTTGATCTCTTGTTCATAATCTCTATTATAGCGTTTTGAAACACAATCGAGATTATTGCTGTTGCTATTGAGCGATGACAAGGAAACGTCACCTGATAGCAATTGCATCTTGTTCCGTGTTGAAATGTTTTTTACCCATCCCCCGAAAAACTTTTTTTTGCAGAGAGTTTGAGCGCAATGCGCTCAAACTCTCTGCTTTCTTCTCATTCCCCGCCCTGGGGCGGGGTTAGGGGTGGGGTAAACATTCATTTATCGTAGAAAAGAATTTTGATGCAATTGCCCTACGTCACCTGCCCTCCCTGACAATTGCAGTATAATTTCCCTGTACTTGAAACCAAATCACAAAAAAGAGAATGCACATGACAGAATACGAAGTCGTCATTGGTCTGGAGACCCACATCCAGCTCAACACCCACACCAAGATCTTCTGTTCCTGCAAAGCCGATTCCTGGGAACAGCCGCCCAACACCAACATCTGTCCGGTATGCACCGGCTTGCCTGGCGTGCTGCCTGTGCCCAATCAGGCCGTGGTTGAAAAAGCTGTTCTCCTGGCGACTGCCATGCATGCTGAACCCCAGGCGCTTTCCTTCTTTGACCGCAAGAACTACTTCTACCCCGACCTGCCCAAGGGATATCAAATTTCACAGTACGACGTTCCCATCGCCATTGGCGGCTTTCTCGACCTGCCCATGCCAGAGGGCTACACCCGCCGGGTAACGATCCACAAGCTGCACCTCGAAGAGGATGCCGGCAAAACCAAAAACGAAAAAGGCAAACGCTATATCGACTTCAACCGCTGCGGCGTGCCTCTGGTAGAAATGGTCACCAACCCCGACATTCGCTCGGCAGACGAGGCCGCCCAATACCTGACCCGCCTGCGTCAACTCTTGCGCTGGCTGGGCATCTCGGAAGCCGACATGGAAAAAGGCCACCTGCGCTGTGACGCCAACGTCTCCATTCGCCCCAAAGGCAGCACCGAACTCCACACCAAAACCGAGATCAAGAACGTCAACTCGATCGATGCGGTGCGCTCGGCCATCCTGGTTGAGACCGAACGCCAGATACGCGAAGTCGAATCCGGCGGCGAAGTCAAACCCTGGACACTGGACTGGGATGATAACCGCAAATCACTGAAGAAAATGCGCTCAAAGGAAACCGAAGCCGATTACCGCTACTTCCGTGAGCCTGACCTGCTTCCCCTCCACCTGGACGAAGCCTGGAAAGATCGCATCCTGGCCGGTTTCCCCGAATTGCCTCTGGCGCGCCGCCAGCGCTTCATGGATTCGTATGGCCTGCCGGAATACGATGCCGAGGTGCTGACCAGCGAACGCAGCCTTTCGGAATACTTTGAAGATGCCGTGCATGCCTACGGCGGCGATGCCAAACAGGTTTCCAACTGGTTGATGAACGACGTGATGCGCATGTTGAATGATGCCGGCATCTCCGCCGGCCAGTTGCGCTTGCGGCCGGAACACCTGGCTGGCATCCTCAAGCTGGTGGATGCCAACACGATCAACAACGCCACCGCCAAGAAGCTGCTGGGCAAGGTGGCAGAAAGCGGCCGTTCCCCTGCCGAGATCGTCCAGACCGAAGGGCTGGCTCAGGTCAGCGATGATTCGGCCATCCGTCAGGTGTGCGAGAAGATCATCATCAACAATCCCGCTGAAGTGGAAAACTACCGCAGCGGCAAGGAATCACTCATCGGCTGGTTTGTGGGCCAGGTGATGCGCGAGATGCGCGGCAAGGCCGACCCGCAAATGGCGCGCCAGATTCTGGATGAATTGCTAAAGCAGTAAACAGCAAAAACACTCTCAATCCCCCGGTTTGAAATTGTCCCAGCCTTCTTTCAGCCGCCGGTAAGTTTGCGCCAGGTCTTCGGGCAGCACCCTCGTTTCACCCACCGATGTCATGAAATTGGCATCCGCCGCCCAGCGCGGCACCACATGAAAATGCACATGCCCCGGCACCCCCGCCCCGGCGACCTCGCCAATATTGGCCCCCAGGTTAAATCCATCCGGATGGTACACGCAGCTCACCACCTGTTCGGCCCTGCTCAACAGCTCCATCAGTTCCATGCGGGTGTCCGTTTCCAGCTCGGTGATCGAGGCCAGGTGGTCGTAGGGCACCACCATCAAATGCCCGCTGGTATAGGGATAGCGATTCAGAATCACAAAAGCCCGTTCACCGCGAAAAATGACCAAATTGGCAGCATCATCTGCCTGGTGCAAAGCCTGACAGAAGATACACCCTTTCATAGGTTCGTGATCCATGATATATTCCATCCGCCAGGGAGACCAGATTTGCTTCATTTTGAGTTTGCCTCCGGCTGTTTCGCAGGTCTACTTTGATAAAAAAGCCTGGACGGCACAGCCTGAAGTGATTCTAACAGAGAAAACCGGCGCAGGAAAGTGCTTGTCTTTTGCTTGCACGTTTACTGCTTGCATGCTATAATTTTCATATTAATTCTAAAGGATCGTTTATCAGACTGGATTGGCTTCGCCTGTCAACAGGTGGAAACAGGCAGCCGTCACCCCAAATACCTCCTGAATGCTCTTAATTCTGCAACTCCCTCATTAGAAAACCTGCGCGTGCCGGAGGCTTCCAGCACGTCTGATCCATTGACAATATACACATCCAAGAGAAAAAAAACATGGATATACTCGAACTCGAAACACAACCCCTTGCAGCATTACGACAGATTGGCAAAGATCTGGATATTGAGCGCGCCAATCGCCTCAAAAGAGAAAGCCTGCTGGTAAAGATCCGCCAGGCAGAAGCCGAAAAAGAAGGTTTGGAGATCCGCGGCGGGATTCTCGAGATCATGAATGAAGGCATTGGCTTCCTGCGCTCCAATTACCAGATCAGCCATGAAGACGTGTATGTCTCTCAGGCCCAACTGCGCCGTCATGCCTTGCGCAACGGCGACATGGTCATTGGTCATGTGCGCCCGCCGCGCGACACCGAACGTCATTACGGCCTGGTCAAAGTGGAATCGATCAATTGCATCAACCCGGAAGAAGCCCGCAAACGCCCAAAATTTGAGAACCTGACCCCCATATTCCCTGACAAGCGCTTCGACCTGGAAACAGACCCCGGCATCCTTTCCACGCGCATCATCAATCTGGTGACCCCCATCGGTCGAGGCCAGCGCGGCATGATCGTCTCCCCTCCCAAGGCCGGCAAGACCACCATCCTCAAGGAACTGGCCAACGCCATCGCCGAGAAGAATCCCGAAGTGCATCTGATCATCTCCCTGATTGGCGAACGTCCTGAAGAAGTTACCGATATGGACCGCTCGGTGGATGCCGAAGTCGTCGCTTCCACCTTCGATGAACCGGTTTCCTCGCATGTGCGCGCCGCCGAGATCACCCTGGAACGCGCCAAACGCCTGGTGGAAATTGGCCGGGATGTGGTCATCCTGATGGACTCGCTCACCCGCCTGGCGCGCGCCTACAACCTGGTGGTCAATCCCTCCGGACGTACCCTATCCGGCGGTATGGATCCCTCGGCTCTCTACCCGCCCAAGCGCTTCTTTGGCGCTGCCCGTAACCTGGAAGAAGGCGGCTCTTTGACCATCATCGCCACCGCCCTGGTAGACACTGGCTCCCGCCTGGATGATGTGGTCTTTGAAGAGTTCAAAGGCACCGGTAACATGGAAATGCATCTTTCGCGCCGCCTGCAGGAAAGGCGCATTTTCCCCGCCATCGACCTGGAACGCTCTTCCACCCGGCGCGAGGACTTATTGTTAGGCCCGGACGTGTTACAACGCGTATGGCTTATGCGCCGCATGTACATTCAAATGACCAGCCAGCAGCCCCAGGGCGCCGGCATGGACTCTGCCGTAGCCACCGAAGCTATTCTGCAGCGTCTGTCAAGAACCAAAAATAATCTGGAATTTCTGGAAGGTTTAACGGAGGACATGTGACCGAAAAATTCTCTCCCCAAGGGACCCTCGCAAAGAATTGGGTTTCCATTGCAGCATGGGGAGCCGCCATTGCCATGATGGCCTTAATGGTATTCTTACTGGTGACCCGCACAACCATCGTTGCAGCCATCGCCCCACCGGCCACCCCCACTGCCATGCCCACGCTGGTAGTGGAAGAAGCACCGGCAAGCGCTCCCCTGCCATATTTTGATGTCGATACCTCGATCAACGCCATTTCACGCGAGGTCAACACCCACACCATCATCCCCAATCGCATGCGCTCCAATGTAGTGGAGTATACCGTCTCCAGCGGCGATTCGATCTTTGGCATTGCCCACCAATATAACATCACCCCGGAAACCGTTTTATGGGCAAATTATGCCTTATTGAACGATAACCCGCATATGATCTCGGTTGACATGAACCTGCTCATTCCACCCACAGACGGTGTGTATTATGAATGGCAGGAAGGCGACACACTTGAAGATGTTGCCAGAAAATACAATGCCAAGGTCGAGGATATTCTCAATTACCCCGGCAATAAACTGGATTTGACTGATCCGCAGATCGAACCCGGCAGCTTTATCATGGTTGCCGGCGGCCGCCGCGAGTTTCGCCAGTGGCTGGTTCCCACCATCTGGCGTTCCAATGCCGGCGCCTCAAAAGCCATTTCCGGGCCTGGCGCATGTGACGTGCCTGCTGGCGGCGCAGTTGGTTCCGGTTCGTTTGTCTGGCCGGCCAACAACCATTTCCTGTCCGGCAATGACTACTGGTCCGGCCATCTCGGCATTGACATTGCGGCCGCCACGACCGCCCCAATCTATGCCGCCGACAGCGGCATGGTGGTCTATTCCGGATCCATCGGCGGCGGCTACGGTGTCATGGTCATGATCGACCACGGCAACGGCTACCATACCCTGTATGCCCACTTGAACAATACAAACGTATACTGCGGACAAAGCGTCAGCCGCGGGCAGCTCATCGCCAACGCCGGCAGCACCGGCAACTCCACCGGCCCCCACTTGCACTTTGAAGTGCGTTACAACGGCGGTTTCATCAACCCCTGGTACGTGCTGCCGTAAATAACATTTAGCTTAAATACCTGCTCCCGCAGAAATCAAATTCTGCGGGAGTTTTTTTCGTAGGGGCGGATGGCGTCCGCCCGCCTCCACTGCATGGATATCTTTTTTGCCTGGACTATACACACAAAGAATTAGACTAAACCAATCTTGATTTTACGACCGACACTTGGGCGCACGCCATGCGCCCTTACAATTGTACGCCACCTCCACGGCGGGATTTTTTTACGGGAATGGGGTTTCATGGATGGTTGCGAGAAAGATTTCATATGCATATTCCCCAGTTGCATCTCCAAACCATACAACATTGTTCCCATAAACTTGAGGGTGTGAATCGCCTGACATTTTATCCGAAATTTGTGTAGTCATGCCACTGCTGATTTGGTACAGGTAAATTCCACAACCTCTGGTTTCAAACCTTTGCCACACCACAAAATCTCCATGGACGTGAGGAAGATAGTCACCATAGCTGTAGAATGAAACTTGAGTTGTCATATCATTTTTGATCTGATATAGATATATCTCCATATCTCCCCCATTGGTATACTCACTCCATACCACAGAATCCTCGTTAATATGGGGAAACCAGTACGCATTCTTATTGTTCGAAATTTGTGTGATCGTTTTTGTACTAAGCTGATATAGATAGATTTCACTGCTTTCATCTGCATCACTATTCCATATCACATAATCCCCACTGATTTGGGGCCACAAATCATCTGCCAAATTATCTGTCACATGTGTGATTGTGCTGCTGATTTGGTATATATAGACCTCCGTATCCTCCCAATCTGCATACCCGTACCACACCACGTAATCTCCGTTGACTTGCGGATACAAATCACGAGCTGTGTTATTGGATATTTGCGTGGTTATACCACTGCTGATCTGGTACAGATAAATCTCTTTATCTCCATCTTTAATCCCAGACCATACCACATAATCCCCGCTGATTTGGGGATAATTATCATCTGCTGTATTATTGGAAATCTGTGTGGTTATGCTGCTAGTAATCTGGTACAGATAAACCTCCCAATCTCCATCTTCTTTTCCCTCCCACACCACGTAGTCTCCGTAGATTTTAGGCCCCCAATCATCTGACATATTATTCGAAACCTGCGTGGTTATTCCACTGCTAATCTGATACAGATATATTTCAGCATCCCCATCTTCATACCCGTACCATACCACGTAGTCGTCGCTAACTTGAGGATCCCAATCTTGTGCTGTATTGTTCGTGATTTTTGTGATGGAAATATCAAATACATTTTCTTTATTTCCGTTATCACTATCAGGTGTTGATGGCACAGTTGCTTGCGGGGTATGCGTAGGCTCAAGCGAAGGAACGCTGGTTGGCGTGTTTTCCAGTGGTGTGTGGGTGGAGGTTGGCACTGCCGGTGCGGGGGTGCAGGCAGAGAGCAGGAGCAGGAGGAGGACGAACAGGGCGAGGCGTTTCATGGTTTATCCCCTTTAAGTGAGTTTAATATTGATGCCTGCTGTGATTATATATCAAATGTTTTCGTAGGGGCAATTTGCCATCCAACAAAGCATTGGACGCTAATCGCACCTACACGATGTGCGAATTATGTTTATTTTATTTTCCTGCCAGCGATCAAATTCACCATATGCCTCCCTTATTTTTCGATAGAAAAATGGGGGAGGTTAGGAGGGGGTGTCTTTACAACAAACTCACCGGATCAATCTCAACCCGCCAGTCGCGCAGGTCCTTCCCCCGCAATAATCCCGCCGGGTCCGGCCCGCGCACCACGATCTGCCAGCGGTACTCGCCCTTCATACGGCTGAAAAAGCAAGGCACCGGCCCGATCAAAGATGTGGCCCGTCGCTCTTCCTGTGCAATCCAGAATTGCAGGCGTTCGGCCATGCGCCGGGCAGCCGCCTCTGCCTCGCCAGCCTGGCGGTGACGGAATTCCAGCCGCGCCAGCCGGTAGAAGGGCGGATACTTTAACTGGCGTCTGTTTTCCAGTTCCTGCTGCCAGAAACCCTCAAAATCATGCCCGGCCGCTGCCCGGATCACATAATGCTGCGGCTGAAAGGTCTGCAGGATGGCCTTGCCGCCCAGTGAGCTGCGCCCGGCTCGACCAGCCACCTGGGTCAAAAGCTGAAAACTGCGCTCGTTGGCCCGAAAATCGGGGAAGTTCAAGCCCACATCCGCCAGCACCACCCCCACCAACGTCACCAGCGGCAGGTCCAGACCCTTGGCAATCATCTGCGTGCCCACCAGCACATCCGCCTGATGATTGAGGAAATGGGTCAGGATCATATCGTGCGCCCCTTTAAGGCGGGCTGTCTCGGCATCCCAGCGCAGCACCCGCGCCGCCGGCAGCAGGGCTTTCACTTCGGCCTCCACCTTCTCGGTACCGGTGCCAAAGCCCTTGATGCGGCTTGAGCCGCACTGCGGGCATTTCTTCGGCATCTGGCGCACGTAGCCGCAGGTATGGCAGCTTAACTCGCCAAGGCTCTGGTGATAGACCAGCGGCAGGTCACAGCGCGGGCATTTCAGTGAATGGCCGCAGTCCCGGCAAAAGACAAAAGTGTCACTGCCGCGCCGGTTGAGAAAGAGGATCGTCTGCTGCTGCGCGGCCAGCGTTTCCGCCAGAGCTGCTTGCAGGCTGCGGCTGAAGATCGACAGGTTACCAGCCTTCAGCTCCTGGCGCATGTCCACCACTTCCACCGGCGGTAGTGGTAATCCGGCAGCCTGATCTGTAACTGTACTCTGCGAAGCCGGCACAGCACTGGTATGCGCCAGAATGCGCAGCGGCAGGCGCAGCACATCCCAGGCCTCGTCTCTGGCCCTCTGCAGGGTACTCACGTCCGGGGTGGCCGAACCGAGGATGGTCAGCGCACCGGTGTATTTCGCATAGATTAACGACGCCTGCACAGTATGGTAATACGGCAGACTATCATTCTGGTAATACGAGTCATCGTGGAATTCATCCACCACCACCAATCCCACCCGCGGCAGCGGAGTGAACAAGGCGCTGCGCGGGCCAACGATGACTGGCAGTTCACCGGCCCGCGCCCGCCGCCAGGTGTCATAACGCTCTCCGGCCGAAAGCCGGGAATGGATAACTCCCACCTGCCCCGGGAAGCGTGCCAGAAAACGGCGCACGGTCTGCGGGGTGAGGGCAATCTCGGGCACCAGGATCAGCGCCTGCCGCCCTCGGTCAACTGCCTCGGCTGCCGCCCGCAGGTAGATCTCGGTCTTGCCAGAGCCGGTCACCCCGTGCAGCAGCACCGGCTGCGCTGCCTCGCCGTTCAGGGTTGCTGTCAGGAGTTCCTGCACCCGCTGCCAGACCCGCCCCTGATCAGCGGTCAAAACGGGCGGCTCGCCTGGCGGCGTATCCATCTGACTGGTGGGGTCGCGCATTTCTTCGGTTTCGCCCAGCTTAACCAGCCCCATATCTGCAAGACGGTACAGGTCCTGCAGGTTGCCCCCGCTGCTGGCATAGGCCCAGGAGACATTGACCGGCCACGGTTCACTCATCAAGAACCGCAGGATCGCCTTGCGTCTCTCGCCTGCCTGGCCGCGCCCCACATCATCCATCCCGGCCAGGGTGCGCTGCGGGGAGCAGGCCAACTGCACCGTGCGCACCACCCTGGGACGCACCGCTGGCGGCGGCAGCACCGGGCAGGCCTGTACGCGTCCCTGACGCACCAGGGCCTGCACAGATGCTTTCCAGTTCTGGTGGGTAAACGCCGCCGCCAACTGACGGCCGCGCAGGTCGCCGCGCTCGGTCAGCAGCGCCACGATGCGCTCCTGCAAGGCTGTCAGCGGCTTGCCGTCACCGCCAGCCTGCGGCAGTAAATGAAAGAGGGTATCGGCCTGCTGTTTCAAACCCGGCGGCAGCATCATCTCCAGGCAGGCAGAGAGCGGCGACAGGGTTTCATGCGCCAGGGTCTGGGCCAGCGCCAGTTGCGGCATGGTCAACACCGGCTGCGGGTCAAGAACAGCCACCACAGGGCGGGTCTCCAACACGGCCGGGGTTTCAACTTCCTCCAGCACCACGGCCTGCACCTGGCGTGTGCCAAAAGGCACCACTACCAGCGCACCGGGCGCCGCCTGGCCTGCAAATTCCGGCGGCAGATGATAGTCAAAAGCATCCTGCACGCCGGGTTGATGCACTGCCACACGTACGTAGTTCATGCTGTCAACCGCTTGAGCGAGATGCGATCTATACGCATACCATCCATGGCTTCCACCCGCAGGCTGACTTGCTGCTGGCGGTCTTCCACCATATCCCCCACCCGCGGGATCCGGTCCAGCTTGCCCATCAAATAGCCGGCAATGGTGTCATAATTGGGATCGCTCAACTCAATCTCAAAATAATCATTGACCTCTTCGATCAACAGCAAACCATCCAGCAGAAATGCCCCATTGGGCAGCATCTCGATCTCGGACTGACCTTCATCAAATGGCCCCTGTACATCCCCCACGATCTCTTCCATCAGGTCTTCCAGCGTGATCAGGCCGGCCGTACCGCCAAATTCATCCAGCACAATGGCAATATGCTCACGCTTGTCACGAAACTGGTGCAACAAAGTACGCACCGAAAGCGACTCAGGTACAAACATAGGCTCGCGTACCAGGTCTTTTAATGCAGTTTGCTGCGCCCTTCCTTCCTGCAATTCACGCACCAGGTCACGCAAATGCACCACTCCCACGATCTCATCCAGGCCGTCTTCGTACACCGGCAGTTTGGTCACGGCATGTTCCACGGCCAGGCGCAGCGCCTGTTCCACACTATAATGAAGCGGCACAGCGATGATCTCGGTGCGCGGTGTGCTCACCTGGCGTACCACCAGCTCGCTGAAATCCAGCACCGCCGAGATCATCTCGCGCTCTGGCTCCTCGATCACCCCATCCGTCTCCGGGCCGGTCACCATCTGGCGGATCTCATCCAGGGAATAGACAAAGCTCTGCGAACTGTCAGTGGGCAGCCCGGCCATTTTCAGCAGCAGGCGGGTCATCCCGGCCAGCAATGCACTGAAAGTTTGCAAAAGAAAGCCCAGCACCTGGGCTGCACCAGCCCCGGAGATGGCAAACTGCTCCGGGTCTTTCAATACCACCGCACTGGGCAGCTGCTGGGCCAGCACCACATACAATCCTGTGACCACCAGTAAAGCTGCCAACCAGGCCAGCCCTGGCCAGACCTGCGTCAGAAAAGCCCAGCTTCCGCCCAGGGGAATACGCAGCAAAAACTGCACAAGCCAGTCAGCCAGCCAGCGCACAGAGAATGCCCCCAGCGCCAGGCTGCAAAGCGCCACCCCGGTTTGAGACATGGCCAGAACGCGGCTATAGGCCTGGGGGTCTTCCAGCCAGCCGCGCAGCAAACGCAATGCCCGCCGCTCGGGGCCTCCCATGCTTTCCAGACGCATACGCCGCGAGCCAACCACGGCGAATTCCATACCCACAAAAAAGCCATTCAAGGCAATCAGTAAAAAAAAGAACAGCATCTTTCCAAGGTTCATTTGTGCTTGATCACCACTGCGGCCCCATAGCCCACCACAGATCGCCTGTCACCGGTTTCATCCCCCGAGGTGCTGTGATGCAGCACTTTGACCTGGCTGGCGCCCAGGAATCTGGCCGCCCACAGCACTGCCGCTACTGCTCCAGCTCCGCAGGCAAAACCCTGACCGCGCTGCTCGGCATCCAAAACACCTTCCGGCGAGAAAGCCTCCATCCGGTTTAGCATCTCGCGGTCAAGCGCATTGGCGATATTTTCAGGATAAAAATGGGAGAGATCTGTGCTGGCGACCAGCAGGGTCTTGCGAGTTTTGGCCACCTCAGCCAGAGCGTGTCCCAGGGTCAGCAGCACATCTGGCGAGAGACTGCGTACCATTACCGGCAGCAGCTTGAAGCCTCCGGTCAGCGCCCGCTGCAAAAATGGCAGCTCGATCTCCAAAGAATGTTCGCCATCGTTGGCCAGAGAAGCAAGCTGCAATTCCCCCGTCTGCTGCTGTAAGACTGCTTCCAGTTGCTGCAGGGCCTGTCTGTCGACCGGGATGGCGCCCAAAGGCGTGCCATACGCCCGGTGGCGGGTGGTCAAAACGTCGGCCGGGTGATATCCATGAAAGGGAGAAACGACAGCCACCAGATCCACGGAACGCCCCATCACCGTGCGGAAAGCATGCCCGGCGGTGCGCCCGGAATAGACATACCCGGCATGCGGGGCGATCACCGCCACCACCTCGCCTTCCAGATCATCCACAGCGGCATCCGCCAGATAAGCGTCGATCTGGGCGGCCAATGCCTTTTCATCTGTCGAATACCAGATCCCCGCAATCGGGGAAGGACGAATTTCTGCCACTGCTGCCATTTTCAACCTCTGATAGATCAAGATACCATCCCCAACAACTTTATCTTTATTGTAGCATAAGGCATCGCCCAGCCATATCTGACCAGTATGGTTATGGTAACTGGTATTTTAACGTGAATTCGGAAATTAACCACAATCAGGCAAACATGAGGCATGGCCTTCTCAAAGTTAATTTTCCATTTGTTTCTTTTATTGATGGCACAAGGCCGGACGAAAGACGGTCTGTGCATCACCGGGGTTTATTCACCCCACCCCTCG
>JAGVAB010000045.1 GCA_020060485.1 Anaerolineales bacterium | reverse complement strand
TCTGGATGACCTTGACCGTTTTGGAAAATCGTAAATGTCAAGCTTTCTTGAGAATGCCATGTGGGAACAACCGTGAAACATGGCAGATATGGGGGTGTTTTAGGCGCTTCGCGCCTAAAACACCCCCACCACACTTCTTTTTCACGGCAATTCCCAGAGAGCCGATTCAGCCCAAAAACCTGACCAAGCATCTAACTGCTTGCACCTTACCCCAGAAACAAATATAATGAAACATAATGATCGACACACTCAAACGCACGCTGTTGCTTCGCAATCTGTTACTGGTAGCTGTGCTTGTCCTGATCGTCCTGTGGCTGGCGAATACGCCTTCCGGGCTGTATGGCAAGGCTGATGCCGTTGCCTATGCAGTCTGCCATCGCATGGAGTCCCATACCTACCACATGGGCGAGCGGCCCATGCCGCTCTGTGCCAGAGATACTGGTATGCATCTTGGCATCCTGGTCAGCATTCTTTACCATTTGAAACGGGGCAAAGCCGGTGGTATGCCAGCCCGCAAGATCCAGATCGTCTTTGGTGTTTTCTTGCTGGCATTTGCCATTGACGGGGTGAATTCCACTCTGCCCATGTTGAGGATACTCAACCTGGCCCAGTGGTATGAGCCGCAAAACTGGCTGCGTCTCGCCACCGGCGCCGGTCTGGGCATCGCCATGGGCTCCATGCTGATGCCGGTCGTTAACCAGAGCCTGTGGGCCGAACCGGACATGCAGCCCGCCCTGTCCAGTTGGCGGCAGCTTGGTTTTCTGGTGGCAATAACTGGCCTGGCCGCAGCCGCCGTAACCACCGAGATCCCGGCCCTGGTCTATCCTCTCGGTCTGTTGACAGCGGGAGATGTTCTGCTCATCCTGACCCTCATCTTCACTCTGGTGTGGGTCATGTTGACCAAAAAAGACAACCTGTTTCACCATTGGAAAGAAATTTCCTGGTGGCTGGTTGCAGGATTTGGTACTGCCCTGGGGCTGATCGCCTTCATGGACTGGCTGCGATTTATGATGACCGGCACCTGGCAGGGATTTGTGCTTTAGTGCTTCGGGAGGATCACCTTGCAACTGTTCGAGATTTTTTCCGCTTTTGGGCTTTCTTCCAGCGCCGGGCTGAACGCCTATATCCCATTGCTGGTTATCTCGCTGCTGGCCAAATTCACCAATCTGCTGGAACTGGATACCCCCTGGAATACCCTGGAAAGCTGGTGGATCATCGGCCTGCTTTTGGTGCTGTCTCTGATCGAATTCTTTGCCGATAAAGCGCCTGCCATCAACCACATCAACGACATCATCCAGACCATCATCCGCCCCATTTCCGGGGCAATCGTCTTTGCTGCCAGCGCCAGAGTGGTCACCGAGATCAACCCGGTCTTGGCAATGGCTTGCGGCTTGTTGATCGCTGGCGGGGTGCATGCCGTCAAGTCTCTGGCCGTGCGTCCGGCCGTAACCGCCACCACCGGCGGGGCAGCCAATACACCGGTCAGCATTCTGGAAGACATCACCGCCACCGCTCTATCCATTATGGCCGTGATCGTACCCGTCCTGGTTGCGAGCCTGATGATCATCATCACCGCCTATATCATCTGGGCCTTGTGGCGGCGCGCCAACCGCCAGCATGCGGCCCACAATTAGCTAAACAGCAAAGGAGGGAAGTCTAATTGAGCATTTCACAAAGTAACAAAACCAGCACAAATGCCATCATCAGTCTGATCAGCGGCGCGCTGGCCTGGCTGGGCATGTTTGGCCTGGGCGGTGTTCTGGCCGTCATCTTCGGCCACATTGCCAAAAAGGAGATCCGCGAAGCCTCTGGCACCATCGATGGCGATGGATTGGCCACTGCCGGTCTTGTGCTGGGGTACAGCAACCTTGCATTGACCATTGTCGGCGCCTGCCTGGCCATGTTGATCTTCGCCGGCGCGATTGCCGTGCCAATATTTTTGATTCCGTTCGTTGATTAATTCATATTCACATTCACCCAAAGGAGAAAACCCATGAGCGACATCTTTGATTCAATCCCTGACCCTGATGGCCTCGCCGGAGATCCAGCCCCGCAAGACCTGCCGTTTGACGCTGATGAACCGAAAGGTCTGCCCATCGATTTTGATGAACCGACCGAGTCCCAATTTGGCCAGCCCGCGGCTGCTCCCTACAAACCTGCTGCTCCCGCGGCCAGCCCGGACAAAAAGAAAAAGACATGGATCATTATTGCCGTGGTAGTAGTGGTAATTCTTTGCTGCTGCTGTGCGCTGCCATTGATCCTTTCCGCCTCCCTGCCGGCAGATTTCATCGATGACCTGATGAATGAATTCAGCTATCTGCTGCCGGTGCTCTTGATCTGATCCCGGCCTGACAGATCATCAAACCGGGTTCATCGACAAGCTCAGTGACCGGTTCTCTAAAAACACGTATGTCGTTGCGGACGCAGGACGAAGCAATCTATTGGCCGTTTTCGCCGTAATATGCTTCAAATCAGGAGATTGTTTCGCAAAAACCGCTCGCAATGACACCCTGTTTTCAAGATGTACTGGAAAGAAAAATATTAAAAAGCCGCACAGCTTATTTTGTTGTGCGGCTTTTCATTCGTCAAAAGCTCAGGCCATCAAAATTTGCACCCCAAAGGATAAAATCTCCTTTTCATCAAAGACCCGTTGCAGTTCCGCCAGTCCCTGGCGGGCTTTTGCCCGCGTGGTTTCTTCCAGATCCAGTTCGGAAAACTCATCCTCATCCAGCACCAGCATGCGCCCATCAGGCAAGACCAGCAAATCCAGAGCCAGATCAACGTACGAGATCACCCCGTCAGTAAACACCGCCGGTCTGCTAATGTTGCAATACCAGCACTTGACCCTGTCGTCATCCCGGTCATGCACTTCAAACAGGTTATACCAGCGCTCGCTGGAGTACCATTCCACAAAACGGTCATTTTCCCGCAGCACGATGCCATGAAAAGGCAGGTCTGGCCGGTTGAAACGCGCTTCCAGCAGCACGCTGTGCCGCCCCTGCTGAAGAATGCGGCCAGTATAACGCCAGGTTTCTTCGCCGCGCAGGTTGCACTTCCGCACCAGAACATCAAGAGCTGCCATTGCCGCCGTCCATCAAGCACGTGATTGACTCTGCGTCGAGGCAAAACACCATTTCAGCCCCCTGCGGCAGCGGCTGCTCCACGGTGAAGTGAAAACGCAAATCTCCCGCACAGCGGATGACCACCTGATACATTGCCCCCTGAAAGACCACATCCTCCACCAGACCAGTGAATTGGTTGCACCCGTCAGCTTCATCTGCGCGCCGCAAGCCGCCCGGACGCAGCAGCAACTGCACCCGCTCACCAACTGCCACAGTCGGGCAGGCAGCCCCGCCCGCTGTCAATTCACCCAGAGCCGTACGCACACGCACCCCGGCCGTATCGGTCACTGTTCCCGGCAAGAGGTTATCCAGCCCCAGAAAATGCGCCACCCAGGGCGAAGCAGGATGCAGGTACACCTCATCCGGCGAGCCCGCTTGCGCCACTCGCCCTTCATGCAGCAGGATCAAGCGGTCGGCGATTGAAAAAGCCTCCTCCTGGTCATGGGTCACATAGATGGCCGGGATGTGAAAGCTGTGCAACAATTGACGCAGCTCGTGCAGAAGCTCAGTTCGCAAGGCCCGATCCAGCGCCCCGAGTGGTTCGTCCAGCATCAGCAGCCTCGGTCGCGGCGCCAGCGCCCGCGCCAACGCCACCCGCTGCTGTTCACCGCCAGAAAGCTCGGTCACCCGCCGCCGGGCAAAAGCCGTGAGATCAACCAACGCAAGCGACTCGGTCACCCGGCGCTCCAATTCCTCATTGGGAATGCCCTGCATGCGCAAGCCGAAACCCACATTTTCTGCCACGCTGCGATGCGGAAAGAGGGCATAATCCTGGAACATCAAACCAAAATGACGCTGGTGCACAGGCACGTGCGTCAGGTCCTGTCCGTCCCAAAGCACCCGCCCGGCTTCAGCCTGTTCCAGACCAGCGATGATGCGCAGCAGGGTACTTTTACCGCTGCCTGAAGCCCCTAAAAGGCAGACCGTCTCGCCCTCTTCTACGCGCAGCGAAACGCCCCGCAACAGGGGCTGGTTCTCATAATCCTTGTAAATTTCCAGCACTTCCAGCATCGCGTTTCTTTTCTCCTTCATCACAGATCAACCCCGGCTCCCGGCAGGCGCAGGCGTTCCAGAAGCAGAATGCTCAAGCCGCACACCACCATAAGCAAGGTCGACATGGCCAACGCCTGTCCATAATTTAAAGCCCCGGGTTTGGATAAAAAGCTGAAAATGGCCACCGGCAGGGTTGGCGTCTCTGGCCGGGAGAGAAAGGAAGTTGCCCCAAATTCTCCCAGCGAAATGGTAAAGGCAAAAATGGCCGCCGCAAGAGTGGCGCGACCCAGAATCGGTACGTCCACTTCTTTCCATACCTGCCAGGGTGAAGCCCCCAGCACGGCGGCTGCCTGGCGCAGGGAGACCGGAATGGACTCCAGGGCTGGCTGTAAAGTGCGCACCACGAAGGGCAGCGCTACAAGGCTATGCGCAATCGGCACCAGCAGCGGCGATGCAAGCAGCGTCACCGGCGGACGGTTGAAGGCCAGAATAAAGCCCAGTCCCAGGGTCACTGCCGAAGCACCCAAAGGCAGCATCAGGGCTGGTTCCAGAATTCGGTTGGCACGCGCTTTTTGCGCCAGGGCATACGCCACCAGAAAGCCCAATCCCAGCGAGGCCAGTACCGTCACCCCGGCATAGGCAAGAGAATTGCGCATGGCCTCCACCGGCGGCACATAGAACAGCGTGCCGCTCCGGTTGGTGAACAGTTCCCGGTAATAAGCCAGGGTCAGACCAGACGACACCGTTCCTTGCTGGCCGCGCTCGGCATCCAGACGGGTCAGTGAACGCAGGCCCAACGCCCCCACCGGTAATACCAAAAGCACGATCAGCAGCAGCGCCATGCCCCCCACCAACAATTTCTCCCCCCGGCTGCGCGGCCGGCGCACAGCTTCACTGTGCAGCAGGGGCATCATCTTCATCTCCCGCCGGGTGTGCAGGCGTGTGCTGAGGATGGTCAGGAGCAAAGTCACCCCAAGCTGAATGGCTGAAAGCAGACCTGCCGCCGGCAGATTGAGCATGTGCATGGCTTGCAGGTAGATCTCCACCTCCAGGGTGGCAAATTTTGGTCCACCCAACATCAACACCACGCCAAAGCTGGTGAAATCGAACAGAAATACCAGCAAGGCGGCCCCCAGAATGGCATTCTTCAACAACGGCAGGGTCACTTCCCACAATGTGCGCCAGGCAGAAGCCCCCAGCACGCGGGCAGCCTGTTCCTGACGGGTGCTCAACTGCACCCAGGCGCTGCCCACCACGCGGATCACCACCGACAGATTGTAAAAAACATGTGCCAGCAGGATGGCCCACAATGTGTTCATGAACTGCACCGGCGGTGCCGCCAGGTCAAACCAGCGCATCAAGGCCGCGTTGACCAGTCCGCGCGGCCCCAGAAAAGCGTTGAAGCTGGCTGCCACCACCACTGTCGGCAGGATAAATGGCAGGGTAGCCAGCACACGTAACAGCTTCTTGCCGGGGAAAGTGAAACGGGCAAACACATAAGCCGCCGGCAGGCCTGCCGCCATGGTCAACAGCATGGACAACCCCGCTTGAAAGAATGTAAAGCGCAGCGGCCGCCAGACGCGCAACCAGATATCCAGATTCAAGCCCTGCGTCAGGGATATCTCACCCGCTGTCCAAAAGACGGACGCCAAAGGGTAAAAGAAAAAGAACAGCAGGAACAGGCCAGGAACAGCCCACAACAGGGCTGCCCGCGGCCGGGCCTGGGCTGCGCTCCTGCTGATAAGCCTCACCGCAGCACAACCTCATCCCAGGCCGTGATCCACTTTTCGCGATGGGCAGCAATCTGTTCCGGGTCAAGCTGCGCCGGCTGATCGGGAATCTGGCTGAACTTCACAAAGACTTCCGGCAGCACAACGTTCTCGTTGACCGGAAAAACAAACATCTGCAAAGGCACATCCGCCTGAAAGCTGCGTCCCAGCATAAAGTCCACAAACTTCTCAGCCAGAGCTTGATTCCGGGTGCCCTTCAAAATGCCCGCAAATTCTACCTGCCGGAAGCACATATTCGGCCCCACCAGCGAGGCGGTTGGCGCTTCGGACAGCGGCGTCTCGGCAAAGATCACTTCCACGGCCGGGCTGGAACCATAAGATACCACCATCGGCTGCGGCCCTCGACCGGACGAGGCGCTGAAATTGGTATAGTAGGCCGTCTCCCAATCGTTGACCACCACCACGCCGTTCTGACGTAGTTCTGCCCAGTACTCCAGATACCCGGGGTCGCCGAAATGCGCCACCGTCGCCAGCAGAAACGCCAGGCCTGGGGAAGAAGTGGCGGGATTCTGCACTGCCAGCAAGCCGGCATATTCCGGGCGGGTCAATTCTTCCAGCGATTTGGGCAGTTCCAATCCCTTTTCGGCAAAATAGACCTGGTCATAATTGATGCATACATCGCCATAGTCCACCGGTAAAACACGATGGCCGTCATCCAGTTCAAATTCATCGGGGATCTCGGCCAACAGCGGAGAAGCATACGGCACAAAAAGATCTTCTGCCAAAGCGCGCGACAAAAAAGTATTGTCCAGCCCAAAGAATACATCCGCCAAAGGAGCATTTTTGGAAAGAATGGCCTTGTTCAGTGCCGCTCCGGCATCTCCAGCTTTCACAAAGCGCAATTTGACCCCGTTCTCAGCTTCAAACTGCGCAATCACATCCTCGCTGGCAGCAAAGGAATCGTGGGTCATTACCGTCAAAACCTGTGGCTGTGCCGGGTCTGTGCTCACCTTGTCTGCCGCAATGCCGCAGGCACTCAATGCCAGGCCCAAAACTACAACAATTGCTATGAATATCCATGCTCGTTTCATTTTCGTTAACTCCTGATATTGATATTTGATCCTTGCCGGGTATGAATGCAAAACAAGGTTCCGTCCGTAACACTAATGCCTGCCTTTTCACCCAGCATAACATTGCTGACGCCGCGCGGCTGGTGCCGCCACAGCACTTCAGCACGCAGAGGGTATTCCAGACCGGCAGTGGTGACCCCCGATGCAGATTCCTCCACCGGCAGCAATGAGACCAGATCCCCCGCCATGCCTTTCACCTCGCCCGTCTCCCTGATCAGAAACACCTCTTCCACCCCATCGTCCAGGCGCACTTCACAATCCGCCAGGGCCGGATCGGTCAAAAGATACAGGTTGCCCAGGGTATGGTCAAGCCGTCCACCCAGGGCGGCCACCAGCAGCACCTGGCGGTAACCGGCTTCATGCACGGCCTGCACAGCCAGTTGCAAATCTGTTTCATCCTTTCGGGGAGCAAAGCGGCGCACTTCCACGCCGCGGGCTGTCATTGCAGCGATTTGTTCGGAAGTCACCGAATCCAGGTCGCCGATCAAAAGCCGGGGGGGCAGCCCCAGAGCCAGTACATGACGCAGGCCACCATCCACAGCAACCAGGTAGTCATCCGGCTGAATCAACCGGCGCAGCGCCTCAAGATGGGGCAGCTCACCATTCACAAAGATCACCGCGCGTTGTTTTTCCATAAAAAAACGCCCATTCCTGCCAGCGCAGGTGGGCGAATCGATTCACAATCTATTTGCTTCCTACGCCGGCATTATCCGGTTCAGGTCATGCGGGTCGAGGACTCGTGGTCCTCCTCTCAGCCTTGATTTCTGGCTCCCCGTGTTGTTAATCTCACTACCAGTGAGTATATTGAATACTGCCAAAATTGTCAATATTATGGACGATTTTGGTCGAATTTCATCTCCGGGCTTGCATTCACTCCACTTCCAGCAGCCAATGATTGATGCGCTTGACCTCCACAAAACCCAGCTTTTCATACAGGCGGTATGCCGCAGCATTGTCATGAAAGACATGCAGACGGGCTGTCAACAATCCCAGGACCAATCCTTTGCGAAATACCAGATCAAGCATCTGGGTGGCAAGGCCCCGCATGCGGTATCCAGGAGCCACGGCCATCTGCTCAATGTACAACACCCGCTGTCGTTCCTGCTGATTACGCTGTTCGTTGACTTCAGCGATCATGAAACCCACCGGCTCGCCGTCCTTGAAAGCCACAAAAGAAAAATCACCTTCATCCAAAACGAATGGCTCCAAATCTGTTGCTGAATACAAACCATCATTCCCGGTGCAATGTGCCACCCAATCTACCAGCCGGTCGCCAGGGCCAAAGTCCTTGAATGAGATCAACTCCAGTGCAGGAGGTTGGTCAAAAATCTCCTGCAGGGGCATCTCCATTTGAACATGCTCCCGCATGAGATCAAAGCCGAACTCACAAAATGCTGCTGTACATTCCAGCGGCCGCTCCGGACAGATATACCGCACCTGATGCGCCTGGCTTTCTGTGCACCACGCGACTGCATCCTGCAGCAAGGTCAAATATGCCTGCACATCCCTGCGCAGGGGATCAACATACACTTCTTTAATCCAGCCTGTCTGCCCCTGGAGCTCCACCAGACAATAACCAGTTGCATTGCCATTCTCGGTCAACAGTCGTAAAAATGCCTGTCCATTGGATATTTTTTCCCCATACATGACCCGAAATTCCAGGGCTGTCCGCTGCAAGATGTAAGCATCCTCCTTGCAAAAGGAATCCCGTAAAACGATCACCCGCTCAATATCCTCAGCGCTCACATTTTCGATCATGGCCTGCCCTCTCGCTGAATAACACATGGGATAAAGTCCGGCACATTAACAATACCAGATTTGCACCCAGTACACAAAGGGTATCTTTAGGATCTCTGGAAATTGCCATGTAAGAGACGTTTGATGGGGAGGGCGCTTCGCGATAGTTGCCGAAAACTCTATCTTTATTAGAAATGCGCCAGAAATTTAGGGAGAAATACCTGCATTCGAACCCAGGCCAGGTGCTGGTTCAGCGCACCCGCCGCCGCCAGGACTCGGTCATCTGCAAGGCGCGCGGGCTCTGGCCGGAAGGCAATGCCAAAAACTCTGCCATCAGGCGGTGAAATCTTTCATCCTCATCCTGCATTGGGAAATGCCCTGATTCGGTGAAGTACATGTATTTGATCTTGTCCGACAAGTGCAGCATCAAGCTCTCGTCTGCCGCCCGCACAGCTGGATCCTCAAGCCCTTGCACCATCAGGCACACACTTGGGCACTGCTGCCAAAGCGACTGCAAGCGAAGATCATCCACGCCTTCCCAATAATAACGGCTCACTTCAGGCGCAATTTTTGCTGTGTCTTCCACCACTGCGGCCAGTTCAGGGCGCTGGTTGGTCAACCAGCCTGCCAGTTCAAGGGATGAATCTGTGTGCAGACGTTCATTGATAAACTCGCTTTTCAGGGGGCAGGAAATAGCAAAAACCCGATCAACCAAATCTGGATGCAAGGCGGCAAATTGAAGTCCTACAATCGCTCCCAGGCCATGCCCCACCAGGGCAATCTTGCCAATACCCATCTGAGACAGGAATTGGTCAAGCAATCCCACCTGACTCTCCAGGGAAAATCCGTGCGTACTTCGGGCTGTTTCTCCAAACCCCCACAAATCAAGAGCATAAGCGCGGTAATTGGTGGATGCCGCCTGCAGGCTGGGTATCCAGTATCGCCAGGAACCTACCCAGCTATGCAAAAAGATCACTGGACGGCCGCGTCCCAGAACTTCGTAATGTACGATCTCCTGGTTGATCAAAACTACGCTCATGATGATTTCGCTTTTCCAAACTTTTCCAGTAAAAAATTCACCCGGTGGGTCAATTCATCCGGTGCGAACGGTTTTAGAAGGTATTCCGCTGCGCCTGCTTCATAACCATTGTTGATCTCCGATTCCTGGCCTTTGGCAGACAAAAACACCACTGGAATATTCTGAATGGCGGGGTCTTCCTTCATCTGACGGCAGGCTTCATAGCCGTCCATGCGCGGCATGCGCACATCCATCAGGATCAAGTCCGGCATTTCACCACCGGCAGCCTCCAGCGCCTCCTGTCCATCCTTGAAAGCCACCACCTGATGCCCAGCAAATTGCAAGGTGAATGTGATCAAGGTGCGAATATCCTGCTCATCTTCTGCGATTAGTATCTTTGCCATGCTTCAATCCTCTGCGTGGAATACCGGTAAGATATAGGAGAATGTGCTGCCTTCTCCCGGTGTACCTGTGCTCTCAAACCAGATCCTGCCTCCCATGCGATCGATCAGGGTCTTGGAAATGGCCAACCCCAGGCCGGTACCAGCCGTGGCCATCACCAGCGGGTTCTCGCCGCGGTAGAAACGCTCAAAGATGCGGTTTTGTTCTTCAGGCCGGATGCCAACCCCCGTATCTTTGACATCCACCTGCACCGCTTCCCCTTCCCGGAAGATCTTAATGACCACCTCGCCGCCTTCCGCGGTGTAATTGTAGCCATTGGTCACCAGGTTTTTGGTCACCTGGCGCACACGTTCCGCGTCGCCTGCCACCGGGGGCAGGCCATTCTCTACCTTTAAGGAAATGGTAATTTGCTTTTGCGGCTTTTGCCGGTTCAGTTGAAAATCGGCAACCACATCCTCCACCACTTCGTGCAAATCCAGGGCTGCGATGGTAACCTCAGCCTGTCCTGATTCGATCCGCGACACATCCAGAAGATCGCCCACCAGAATGTTCAAACGCTCGGCATTCTCGCGCACAATTCCCAGGAAGTGCTTCTGTTGGTCGGCCAGCTCGCCTGCCGCCCCCATCAGCATCACTTCCACATACCCCTTGATCGAGGTAATCGGCGTGCGCAGCTCGTGGCTTACATTGGCGATGAACTCGGACTTCATACGGTCCAGCATCACTTCCCTGGTAATGTCACGGAAGATGGAAACTGTACCCAAAAATTCACTGCGGGTCAATACCGGCGAAAGGTGCACAGAAACGATCAAGCTGTTATCCAGAGTGATCTGCTCAGCATACACGTCTCCCGACTGGTATGATTCCGGGTTCTGCGACCAATCATGGATTGTCCTGCGCCAGGCATCGGCCGCCTTGCCAAACAGCCCCATGAACTGGTCCAGAGAGTTGCCCACCACTTCCTGCTGGCTGAGGTTCAATATTTTGGACGCCGAATCATTGAAAAGGGTTACTTTGTTGATGTTGTCCGTAACCAGCACACCATCAGCTACAGCTTCCAGAATAGCCCGCGAGCGGCTGGCCTCGATCTGTTGACCACGGAACATGGTGCCCAGGTTCTCTGCCTGATCGCGGATCAAATTGAACAATTCTGCATTGCTAAGTGAAATGCTGATCTGGCGGGCGGTGGCTTCCAGCAAACCCACCTGCTCAATGATAAAGAAGGCAGGCTGACTGTGGAACAGGAGCAATGCTCCCAGCACCTGCTCCCCGTGTATCAGCGGCACGGCGATCACGCTTTGATAACCCAGGGCATCATCAGCCCCAAACGACCAGCGCGGGTCGCTGCGCATCTCGTCAATCAGTGCCGAGTTGCGTTGGTCGATCACCCAGTTCGCAATACTGCGCTCTGATTCGCGTGCCGAATGGCGATTCTCTTTCTGCATCCAGGCAGTATAACTCCCGCGATGATACACTTTGCCCTTTTCCTGCGAAAGCAGGATCATGCTGTGCTCTGCGCCCAACGACTCATTCAGCACAGACAAAGTGCGCCCCAAAACATGGTCCATATCCAGACTGGCAGAAAGCTCGGTGATGATACGCAGCAAGGTCTCAGTATTCTGGTGTTCCTGGCGCAGCTCCTGGGTTCGTTCCTGCACACGGCGTTCCAGGTTGCGCGTCAAGCGCCGGGTCTCCTGGAAAAGCAGGGCATTCTGCACTGCAATGGCAGCCTGATTGGCTACTGTGCGCGCCAGTTCGATTTCCGATGTGCTGTGGCGGTGGATCACCTCGCGCCACAGGAACAGCCAGCCTTCAAAATTGACCCCCACCACCAGCGGCACGATCAGCAAGGAGCGCGCCTGATGCCTCGCAAAGAACAATGGATACAGGTCTTTCAGCTCCGCTTCCTCAACCGCATCTTCCGTGCTGAAGATGCCAGCTGTATCACGCAAACGCTTCAACAACGGGGTCTCGGGCAGGAATTTGATCGTGGTTTCCTGGGGCTCCGGGAGTTCCACCAAAAGTTCGTACTGGCCGTCAGCATTCAGCATAACTGCCGCCACACCGGAACCTTCCATGGCATTCATCAACTGACGGCTGGCGATCTTTAGCAGCACATCCATGTCGAGAGTCGAGCCCAGTTCCACCGATAGCTCATTGAGCTGCGCCAGACGCTTGGAACGTTGATCCAGTTCGGCGGTTCTGCGGGCGCTGTCAGCGAACAAACGGGCATTCTCCAGCGCCACAGCAGCCTGACCAGCAAAGGTCGTGGCTGCCCGGATATGATCAGGGTCATAGAAGTTGGCTTCCCGTTTTTCCAGCGCGATCACACCCGCCAGTTCAGACTTGGCGATCAGGGGTATTCCCAGCCAGGAATAATATTCCGCTTCCAACAGGCTCGGGAAACGCTCATCATTGCGCACATCACTGACATTCAATGGCTGATAGGTCTTGATCATTTCCTGAAACAACAGGCTATCATCAATCAATACAGAGATCTCTTCACGGCTCTCCTCGTCCTTGAAGCCTCTGGCTGCGGCGATGTGCAAATGATCACCGGTACGCAGCCACAGGGTAGCCGTATCGTATGAGATCACGCTTTGCAGCTGCTCCAGCAAAGAGGCAATCAATTCGTCTGGCTGGAGACTGGACGTCAATGTACCCGCCACCCGGGTCAGAGCTTCGAGTTGCGCAGCCCGTCCTTCGGACGAGCGGAACAAATCGGCATTTTCCAATGCCAGGGCAGTCTGCTGCGACAGGGACAGGATCATTGCCTCGTCATCCATCCCAAAAGCAGAACCAGCGGCAAAATTATCCACCACCAGAAGTCCCAGTTTATGGTCTCCGCGCAGGATCGGCACCAGCAAAGAGGAGGAGGGCACATTGCCGCCCGTACCTCGCTGGAAGCGCATCAAGTCTTCTGAAGGCAGGTTGTAATCAACGGCAAGGTTGATTTCGGCTACACGCAAAGGATGGCCGTCGTTAAAGGCTTTCAGGGGCAGGTTCTGGTTGCCATCCAGAGGGTAGACAATTTGCAGCATACTGTCTATATCAGCATAGCCGCCCGCAGCCTGCGGTACAATCTGTCGGGTAGCGTCATCCCACAAACCCACCCAGGCGGCTTCCGCCAATGGCAGCACTTGCAGAACACCGTCCACCAGTGATTGCAGAATGCTGGTCTTGTCCAGACTGCCCAATCTGCGGCTGAAGTCCAACAGCATGTAGACTTCCTGCAGGCTGCGCTGGGCCTCGTTCAACAACTGCAAATTTTGCAGGCCAATGCTCATCTGGCTGGTAAGCTGCTCAAAGATATGACGGTCTTCATCCGAGAATGGTGGCAAGGTTTTATCCCCAGCCACCAAAATGCCAAACATGCGCCCATCGCCAATCACCGGCAAGCCAATGAAACTGTGGGCGTTCAAGGTGTTCAACAAGGCATTGTTCTTCCATTCCGGCACATCATCCAAATTGGCAGCCAATACCAGCCTTTCATCCTCCATCAAATAACGCAGCGGGTTACGTTGCCCGAACAACGCCTCTGGATTGGCGGTTTGTGGCACACTACCAAGAATTTCCAGAATTTGCGGTCCTGCCGGGCTTTGCTCGGCGATCAAGGCCACCTGAAGATCAAAACGCATCAACAGTTCCTGGGCCATGGTGCGCAGCAACGTGCGCACATCAGTTTGCCGTCCGGTCAAAGCCGCCAGCTCAATCCCTGACCGCATACGTTCCAACTGCCGATGCAGAGTATGCACCATCAGGGTCTGCTGCAGATCTTTGTGCAGCAATGCCGGCAGTTGTTCACGATTGATTTTCATCTCCTCATCTGTGCCCTGAGAATCCTGCAAGCGGGCATGCAAGGCTTCCATCTGGCGCTGATTCTCGATCACAATACAGGCTTGCAAGCTGAACAATTCCAGCATTTCAATGGTCAATTGGTCGGGACGGCGACCATCGCCGGGGTTATCCACGCTGATGGTGGCCATGATATCGCCGACGGAATCATACAGCGGCAGGATGAGGAGGTCATCCGTGGACCAACTCTGCACTTCCTCTTCACTGCCCGCAGGCAAAATATTGACCACATGCAGGTTTTCGGGCAGAACTGATTTTTGATCTGCCGGAATGAAATAGGCAATGTCTCCCACCTTGAATTCAGGCCGCAGGATCTTGCGGTATTCCTGCCAGGGTTGTGGGCGGGCTTCCAGCTCCTGCCACAGTTTTTCCGGTATTCCCACGCCCACCTTGCGATGCAGCAGGTCAGTTTCGTCTTCATGAATGTTGACCAGCACGCTGCGGAATGTTGTGGCATCGCGGATGCCATCCGCCACCACTTGCAAACTCTCCAGCAATGAACTGCTTGGAGAAAGATCGCGGAAGACCTGCAAGGTCTTGCCCACGCTGTCCAATTCTCGCCGCAAAGTTGTCGCTCGCTGGATCTGCGATTCATACTGCAAGGCATTGCCCAACACCAGTGCCGTTTGTGAAGCCAGCGAAAGCACGATTTCCACCGCGGTGGCATCAAAACAGCTCTTGACCGTCGAGTAAAGCAGAATCAAGCCATTGCGTTTGTCTTGATAAACAATGGGCACCATCAAAGCCGATTGGATCGAAGCATCGGGGGCGCGGAAACCAACCTTGCCGACATCCGGCACATTCAATGGTTCTCCGGCTTTCAACACCGAAATTTCCAGGCTGGAAAGCTGCATCTCCGGCAAATTCCCGGCAGAAGCCTTGACCTTCAGTTTCTCATCCTGGGAGGCTTCCAAATCAAACAACAGGATTTGTCCAAATTCTGCCCGGCTGGCTTGCAACGCCTCATCATAGACTAGTTTCAACAGGTAGGGAATATCCAGCGAAGTGCTCAATTCTCTGCTGATACGGGTGAGCGCGGTCAGTTGATCCACCCGCCGCCGCAGACTGTCGTCTGTCTGCGCAAAAAGGTAGGACTGTTCCACCACCCCGCCAAGCTGCCCGGCGGCAGTCATCAGAACCTGCAAATCGCCTTGATCAAAGAAACCAGGGCTGAGGCTGCCAAACCAGATTTCACCCACGCCCACATCCCGTACCACCATCGGCACAGCCACCACAGATTCAATCTTCCATAATTCCAGTATCTGACCATAGAAGGGAATCAACGCTTGGGCTTCCGACAAACGATCAGACGTGAAGGCATGCTGGCTGCCAGTTACAGTGAAAGCAAACTGCGGATGATCCACCGCCAGAAAAGCTTCACGTTCCGGGAGGGATGGCAAACGGCCATACATGGAATTGCGCTGAATGGTCAATGCGCCGCGTTCACGGTCCAGGAGGAAGACTGCTCCCACATCGGCCTTCAGGATCTCACCCAAATTGCGCAAGGCCAGCGAAAACACCTCTTCCAGTGTGGCATCTGAACTGGCCAGGCTGGCAATGGCGCGCAGTGCTTCAGCCCGCTGTGCCCTCAGGCGGGTCTGTTGCACCAGACGTGCATTCTCAATGATCGGCGCTGACTGGCTGGCTACGATGGTCAGCAAGTGGATTTCATCATTGGAAAATTTTCGGGGACCATCCGGATGATTGGAAGCTTGCAAATAGCCCAGCAGCTTGCCACCCGATTGCAAAGGCACCAGCACCGTTTCACGCATGCTGGCAGCTTGCATCAAGGGCTGCAAGCCCAGGGTTTCAAACCTGGGATCCTCGGCGGCATTTTTGGATACGATCACATCCTGGTAAAGCATCAATTTTTCCGCCGTGCTGTTGGGTGGAATTTCGGTGCGATACAAACGCACAAATTGGGCCGGCAGGCCATGAAAAGGCACCTGTCCTTCCAGCACGTGGGTTAATTCGTTATAGATCAGAAAACCCAGGTCTTCCACCGAGAAAAGCGGTACGATGCTGTCAATCAAACCTGCGTACACCTGGTGAGGGTCACGCACAGAGCGAATGGCCTGTGATAACTGTGCCAGGCCGGATAATTCGGCCGTGCGTTTACGCTCACTTTGGTACAGGAGAGCATTGTGCAAGGCCACCGAGACCTGCCCCCCCAGCAGCTTCATCAAATCCAGGTCATCTTCCTTCAACGCCCCCGGAGTAACCGAACCCAACTCCAGCAAGCCAACGAATTGCGCACCGGCTGATAACGGAATTCCCAAATAGGAACGTAGATTGGCGTCACTGAAACTGGAAGGATCAATTTGCAGATCTGTAGCTGGGTCCAGGTTGGACATCAACAACGGCTGACGTGTTTCCACGATCTGCCGCGAGAATTCCTCTGCCACCCGGCGGCGCTTGTCAGCCACCACCAGACGGCGCTCCAAATCACCTGCATCATTGAAATGGTAAGGAGTCAGGGTAGTCGCATCATCATCCCAAAGGCTGATCTCAATAAAATCTGCCGGGCTGATCTTTTCAACGTTCTCCAGGATGGCTTTCAGCGTTTCTTCCAGTTCCAGATTGGAAAGGATACCCTCTGTTAAGGCAAGGAAGGAGCGCAAAGCCTGCGGCGTCTCAGCGGTGGATGACGAGCCCAGGCCTGTTTTGATCTCCGCCGGGTGCATCACGATCATCATCAAGGATGCAGGTTGCGACGGAATACGATAAGACACCCCCTCCAGCATGCGCCCTTCCAAAGCAAAACGCGCCTGCCCTTCGGCGGCGCACAATGTCAGAAACCCATCACTGGGGCGAATTCTACGGGATAACCGGTTGAGCGTGGCAGCTTCGCCTTCTTCCAACCGAAAGTATTCCCTCCCCCGTTGATTGATCGAGATCAGCCGTCCACCCCGTCCCACAATCAGTACGGCATCTTCTCTGGGACCGGTTTCCTCCACTTCAGTTACAACATCCACAGGAACGGATACTTCTTCCGTCTTCCCGGGATGCTGCAAACCACGGATGAACAAACGCACGAGCAGCCAAAATCCCAGTCCAAGTGCGACGAGGATAATTCCCAGGCTGAAGGGGTCCAGAGAAAACATGCAAAGATTGGCCTCGAGGGATTAATTATCCGAATGAAGGATTGGCATCTTTGCGGCGTTCTTCAGATGCCATTTCCGTAATCTCGCGGATATCGGCAAATTGATGGGTAGAAGGTGACACCATCCCAAGGGCAATTGTCATCAAAGGAAATTGACGATTATCCCCATCATCATCATGCGCAACGATATAACCCAATTGCCGGTCCATGAAATTGTAATGCGTTTGCACTTCTTCATTAAACCGGTCCTTGATGCGGCGGGAGACCAGCGGTGCAGCATTCTCACCGGTGATGATCACAAAATTATCTCCGCCAGCATGCCCAATAAAATCACCAGCATTGCCCAACTCATCAACGACTTCACCCAACAACATGCCCGCAAAGCGTAGCACATCGTTAGCAGCAATGAAGCCATATACATCCTTGAAAGGCTCGAAATGATTGATGCGAATATCCATCAATGCCCAGTTTTGTTCGCGAATCACGCGTCGCAGCTGGTCTTCAATCAACCTGCCAGCCGGCAAACCGGATTGCGGGTCTGTCAGACTTTCCCGTTCCGAGCGCGCCACTGCATTTTGCACACGCAGTTTCAATTCTTCAATATCAAATGGCTTGGTAATATAATCATCAGCGCCCAATTCCAGACCCTGTAATTTATCACTGCGCTCATCTTTCTGGGTTAAGAAGATGACCGGGATATGGCTGGTGCGGGTATTGGTACGAAGGTTGCGGCACACTTCGTATCCATCAATATCCGGCAGCATGATATCCAAAACGATCAGATGAGGCATCACCTGACGGGTTTTTTCCAAAGCCGTTGAACCACGCATGGCCGTATCCACTTCATAATTTTGGCCCGAGAAGTATATCCTCAGCATGTTTGAAATATCAGGATCGTCTTCTACGATCAAAAGCCGGGCTTTATTCATTGATGGGTCTCCCTGATTCTGTATGTTCTTAAACCAAAAACATAACGATTCATATACCAATCCACCCTACTATTATAAATCGAATAAATGTTTTGTGTGCGTAAAATTTACCCCAATTCCCGGTAAAGATTTGCCGGCCTGTCACCGCAACCGCTCCCGTTTTTCCCGCTGCGTACCTGACTGATTTTTTCTCCTGGTTCACCAGCTTTCAAAGCTGGTTTCGCCATGGCGGGGATACAACCGGCGGTGCAAATCTGCTGCTGCCAATTGGTGATGATCGCTATCCTCATAGCGAATGTCCTTGTCGATCACCCGCCGCTCTTTGGAAGCCACCAATACCACATCCGACTCGATCGTACGCGCTGGATAGATGATCATTCCTGATCCAATGCGCACATTATGACCCACGCAGCTGCCCAGGACTGGGCGGTTGGATGGTTTTAATGCCCCCGCCCCATCTCGCGCTTTAATATCAGCAGACAGAAGATTGAAATCCGTGAAAATATTACCCGCCCCAACAAAGGAATTACGCCCCACCACGCACATCTGCAGGCAGGTCAATTGCGCCACCATACTGTGCTCCATCAGGGTGGTCATGAACAACGAAGCCTGGAATGGCAGAAATGCGCCATCCCCCACCACCGACAACAGAAGCTGGTTGCCATGAGAAATGTTAACGTTATCGCCAATGATGCAGTTATCGACCACCACTCCCGCCCCAATGGTCACATTGTCGCCAATCACTGTCGGCCCATGCACCACCGCCGAAGGATCAATGACGCAGTTCCGGCCCACCTGCACCAGCTTGGAACAACCCAGCACCTGCCTGCCTTCATACAACCCGGCCGCCAGAACACTGAGCTTGTACAACGGATCCTGGTCAAACCGCTTCAGTTCTCTGGCTGCCCGGCCAAACATGCCGAAAACCGAATCTGCGATAAAAACATGCACCCACGAATCAATCGAGATCAGGCAGCGCAGGGGCACTTTGTAAACCAGATCCCCTTTTTCGGAGGCCATATAGGTGGGAATATGATAATAGCCCAATTCCCGCGCTTCCATATCAATCACCAGCGGCTCTGCTGAAGGCTGCGGGCCATTGGGGTAATACCACAGGTCAGCCAGATACAAATCTCCCGTTTGGGTGTAAGAAGTGGACAATGGCAGACAGTGTTCTGTGAAAGCCGCATCTTTGGTCGAAAATGCCGCCCGGCAAGGCCGGTTGCGCTTTTTAGCCTCACCGATGAACTCTTTGATGTACTCTTCATCAAAGTAGAGATTATCGCGGTACACCAGGCAAGGCTCTGTGATCTGCGGCAGGCGGGCTCCCTGCGGCAGTTCCACCTCATGTTGCACATAAGGCGCCAATATATCGCGCTGGTTTAGCCACAAGGGTTTGTTGAGAATGCGCAGGTCGCGTGCCCGCTCGTTGAAAGGCACAATGTATTGCGGAGATTGCAGGATGATCTTGTGCATGCCCACCTGCCTACACCCCTCCCTTTTCCAGGTGGATCAAACATGTCTGTCTGTCATCCAGCCCATTCTCTACTTCCTGGACGTGATGATATTTTCCCCCGCTGGCCCACATGAGATACTCCTGCAAAAAGCCAACCATAAAATGGCAAATGCCGCGCGCCAGACAGCCTTTACCAGTCTGAGGATCTCTCTCTATTTTCCAGTGCCAGGAGTCCGGATGATCCTCCACATTCACAATATGGGTGGACAATTCAGACATCTTTTGGGCAAGCAGTTGCAGTCCAACATATAACCTGGCCTGGCTGGGAAGCATGCGAAAGTTCAGCTCCATCAATCCCATGTCCTTGCCCTGCATTCTTAAAAATTGCTCGAAACTTGCCCGCCCGGCACGCAATGCCACCCCCCGCCCACCGCGTAGCCCATATAGTTCTTCCAGTGCTGATTGAATATCAACCGCACCCACTCCACCTTTCGTATCTTTTGCGCCTTGCTGGTGAAAAACCAGAGCGCGGTTCAACACCGCATTCACCCCGGCCTGACCAATGATTTCCCGCGCCCCATCCAGCATCAATTGACCAAATACATCTGAACATTGATTGCCTGCTGTATCAGTTATCATATCACTCCGCGAGTAGGGGAATCCAGAAATTCCTTGATCTTGCCCACACAGTCTTCCGGTTCATCGAGCATGATGAAATGACCAGCATGAGGGTAACGTTCGATCCGCGCCAATGGCAGGTTATCTTTGATGGCTTTCCATTGATTGGGATGAACGATATTATCCCTTTCGCCGTACATGCCCATAACTGGAACCTGGATCTGTCCCAGCATCGGTCTCAAGTCGGTCTTGCGCAGCGAAGCAATGCTTGAAAGAAAGGAATTCAAAGTGGTTTGCGACAGGTCGCGATCCATCATGGCCGGAAAATCAGGGTCTCTGCAGATCATCGGCGAACCAATTTTCAACATGAACTGGCGGAAGAGACCGAACATGTAAAACAGTGCGAAAGCATTTGCGCGAAAACCTGCCAGTTTGAGGGCTAAAGCCAGTGAAGAGCCAACAATGGGTGAGCCGATCACAATCACCTTTTCAGCGCGCTCCGGGTATTGAATGGCCACAGACAGGCTAACCGTACCACCCATGCTATGCCCGACCAGTGGTGCGCTGACAATGCCCAGGCGCTCCATAAACTGGTCCACCAGATTCACAAAATCCTGCACGGCATAGGCATTCCTTTTGCGGCCGGATTCACCAAAACCCCAAAAATCGAGCGCATACGTGCGATATGAACCGCCCAGGGTGGTCATGGTTTGCTGCCAAAGCCCCCACGAACCCAACCAGCCATGCAGCAGAATCACCGGCCGGCCTTTCCCATAGACTTCATAATGAACAATTCCCTGATCGGTTGTTATGGAAGCCACGTGCCCACCCACCATTCAGGCCGGTTAAATTCTGCCTGCCTCCATCTCTTCCTGAATGCTAAACAACAGCTCAAGCAGCACCTTCTTGACCATTTCTTTATCGGTGGCCACACAGGGCAGGAATTTCACATCCGGGTCCAGCCGCAGCGCCACCCGCATGTCATCCAGATCCCAGGCATCGTCGCAATCCTGCTTATTGGCAGCAACCACATAAGGTGTTGGCGCATAGGCCCGAAAAGTCTGTAAAATGCTGCGCGCCTCGCGGAATGTCTCCGGGCGATTGCTGTCAACCATAACGATAAATCCCAGCATGCCCTCTGAAAGGATCTGCCACATAAAATCAAAACGGCGCTGTCCTGGCGTACCGAAAAGATACAGTACCAGGTCCTCATCAACCGTGATGCGGCCGAAATCCATGGCGACCGTTGTCTGCTCCTTGATCTTTTCAGCCTCTGAAGAGATCTTCTTTTCGGTGGAGACAACATCAATCTCACTTACCGATTGAATAAATGCTGTCTTGCCTGCGCTGAATGGCCCGGTTACTACGATTTTTACAGTCTGCATAATTATTGAACCTTGATTTGAGATGATTACAATGACCGAATACGGCCGATTAATTTCTTAACCAATGTTTTTTGTTCATCCCGGTCTGGGGTGGGGAACATCTTGCCAGGCATGACCTGCGTCTGCCCGCCAGCACGGATCACTTCGACCAGGCCCGCTTGCAACAATCCATACACCACCCGGCGGATCTGCAAATCATTCATCTTGATGGTTTGGGCGATCTGCCGGATGCTGTTCTTGGGATTAACATACGAAACCACCTGCCATTCTTCCACGCTGAGATTGATCTTGCGCAAATTCGCTCCCGGCCGGTCAGTGAATTTAAGGGCCATATCCAGGCTGGGGATTTCTTCCTGTAGTTGTTCCCATTCCTGCAGCTGGCGCGAACCTTCAATGATCAGATTTTCGAGATCGATTTTCACCGGGATCTTGCCGTCCGGCGGCACTTCGTCGGCTTCAAACCGGAAATTACCCTCAACACATGCAAAAAGGCGCTGCACCACATTGGTGAAATATTCCTGCAAACTGACCAGAATATCTTCCTGGTTCACATATCCGGCATTGATCAAAAGAATGCCCAATTCCTTATCGGTCATCTGGCCGGCGCGTTGTTTGAGAATATTATATTGATTGCGAGTAATTTTCTGACTGCGGTGCAAAATGGCAGGCAGACTCACATCTTCATTTCCGATCTGCGCATATGCCAGCTTGCCTTCCCGAAATGCTACTCGGGATACCCCCCCTGAACTTTCAATAACCAGGGTGCCCGTCTTGGCGGCCAGATTTACCAGATTCAAAAGTTGTGTGATCGTGAAATCGCGGAGATTTCCTTTTAAAGCCATAACAAGGCCCCATAAAAATGAAAGATGAAAAGCTATTAAAGCATTATACATGCAAGCCCATATCACGTCAATTCGCATTTTGTACTATCCATTCTATAATTGAAAAGGGACTTTAATCCAACCGAATGCATTAAACCTGCCCGTGCATGTGCAACCCGCATTATTTTCTCGTGTTCACTTCTTTCAAAACATTCCTTTCGCATCAGCGGTTTACTTGCAGAAAAACATGCGCTTCAATCCCTTCCGTACGGACGTGGAGTTGATATAATCAATCCAATACATGAAACGCACTCCATACCAGCGAGGTCAACCATTGCCCTATCACAAAACCAAAGTGATCTTCAACCCTGCTGCCAATATTGGGCGTGCCTGGCCGCTGGCATCCGCCCTGCGCCCCGTGGCTGAATCCTTCACAGGCGTGGAATGGACAGAAACCACGCACAGCGCCCATGCCGCCCGGCTGGCTCGCACTGCCGCCCTGGAGGGCTGCGACCTGGTGGTGGCCATTGGGGGTGACGGTACTGTGCATGAAGTAGTCAATGGCCTGATGCAAATTCCGGCCAATGATCGACCTGCCCTGGGTGTTGTTCCGGTTGGCTCTGGCAACGACTTTGCCTTCAGCCTGGGCATGCCCGGCGACCCCGAAGCCGCCCTGCGCCAGGTGCTCTGTGGAACCCCCCGGCCCGTGGATGTTGGCCGCATTCAGGATGGGAATGGCCGGACGGAATTCTTCTCCAACACGGTGGGCATTGGTTTTGATGCCATCGTTGTCATCCACTCCCGCAATGTGCCCGTGCTGCAAGGCTTTGCTGTTTACCTGATTGCGGTATTCCGCACCCTGCTCTTCAACCACCATCCCTTCTTTTGTACAATTGAAACTGACCAACGCACCTGGCAGAACAGCCTGTTGATGCTGGCCGTGTGCAACGGGCAGCGCGAAGGCGGCGGCTTTCACCTCGTCCCGGATGGGAAGAATAATGACGGCTGGCTGGACACAGTGGCCCTGCACCGCGTCAGCCGCAGCAAGCTGCTGTTGAAAACCCTGGTGCCCTTTCTCAAAGGCACACACCAGAGCCTGGAACATGTCTCGCTGGACCAGGTGCGCAGCCTCTCCCTGCAATCTAACATTCCCCTCATCATCCATACCGATGGGGAGATATTTACCGGTTTTGGATCAGACGTACGCCAACTGCGCTTCGAGATCTTTCCCGCTGCGCTGTGCGCTTCCTGTTAAGAGGATTGTTCTATGCCAGACCTGATGCACACCCTGCAAGGCCACGACCTCGGCTTCCTGAAGATCGTGGCCGAAGCCTGGGGCCTGGACCTGCAAGCCCCGGATGTGCATGCTGCCCTGCCGCTGCTGGTTGGCGGCATGTCCAATCGCCTGCTGGCAGAGGAAATCATTGATTCCCTGCCCGCCCCTGCCCGCCAGGCCTTGCGCGAATTGCTCAAAAATGAGGGGCTGCTTTCCTGGGCACTCTTCTGCCGCCGCTTTGGCGAGGTGCGCCAAATGGGCGCCGGAAAACGCGACCGTCAGCGCCCCGACCTCCAGCCAGCTTCACCAGCTGAAATGCTTTGGTACCGCGGTTTGGTCGGCAAAGCCTTCCTGAATTTGCCGCCCGAACCACAGGAATACGCATATATTCCGGATGAACTGCTGTTCTTTGTGGAGCCTTTGAGCGCCGAAACCCAATGCCCGCCTGGCAGACCCGCCACTCCCGCCGAAAGCAGCCATTCCCGGCCTGTCAACCTGCGCATACTGGAGGACACCTGCACCCTGCTGGCCGCGCTGCGCTCACAGATCGATCTGCGTACCCTCGATGCTGACCTGCTGGCAATCCCTGCCTCGGTGCTGGTGAGCCTGTGCCAGGCAGCCGGGCTGGTTGACGAACAACGCCGCCCACATCCCGAGCAGGTGCGTCAATTCCTTGAAGCCAGCCAGGAAGAGGCACTGACCCGGCTGGTGCGCGCCTGGCGCGGTAGTGCCGCCTTCAATGACTTGCGCCTGTTGCCTGGGCTGGTCTTTGAAGGCGAATGGCACAACGATCCCCTGCAAACCCGCACAGCAGTGCTGGACATGCTCAGTCAATTGCCCCCGCAAACCTGGTGGAACATATCCGCCTTCATTCAGGCAATCCATGAAAACCAGCCCGATTTTCAACGCCCCGCTGGCGATTATGACTCGTGGTTCATCCGCCGAGAAAACAGCCAAACTTACCTGCGCGGATTTTCGGCCTGGCAGGATGTGGAAGGCACCTTGCTGCGCTTTATCATCACCGGGCCGCTGCATTGGCTGGGTATGCTGGAACTGGCAGCCCCTTCACCCGGCGCCGAAGATGCAGCTTTCCGCTCTTCCGCCTGGGCAACAACCCTGTGGCAAGACCACCCCATTCAGCACCTGCCGTCCGAGTCTGGCAAGATCAAGATCAGCAGCGATGGCAAAATTCGAGTCGCCGCCCGCGCCCCCCGCGCAGAACGGTATCAGATTTCCCGTTTTTGCGATTGGCACGGCCGCCAGCAAGACACTTACCTGTATCAGGCCACGCCTTCTTCCTTGCGGCGCGCAGCATCTCAGGATCTGCGTCCTTCCCATTTGCTGGCATTCCTTGGCCGCATCCCTGATCTCCCACTGCCGCCTTCCTTTTCAAAGGCGCTCGACCGCTGGGAAAAACAAGGCACCCAGGCCCGCCTGCAGCCTGCCACCCTGCTACGAGTGGACTCGCCCGAAATTCTGGAAGCCCTGCGCAATTCAACCGCCGGCCGCTATCTGGATGAGGAGCTTAATCCCACCAGCGTGTTGGTCAAAGAGGGCAAGCTGGATAAAGTGCGCAGCGCCCTGGCTGAGCTGGGTTACCTCAGCGACTGATTCCGGCCTCAGCGGCCAATGTTTTTTTGCACGTTGTTCTGAGGTATAATTCACAAAACAACTGAAGGCGATGAGGCTCGCCTGAACTGTCTTACGACTGATGGCCTCTACTGATAATGCATTCAGTAGAGGTTTTTGTTTATTAAACTGAGTGATTGGCCTGGCATTTATCGCTGATTTCTTTACCGTACATCTTGAAAACAGGGCGCAATTGCGAGTGGTTTTTGCGAAGCAAGCTCCTGCTTTGAAGCAAATGCAAGGCTAAAACGGCCAGTAGATTGCTTCGTTGGGAAGAACACCCTCTTCGCAGTAACCATGTACGGCAGAAAACCGCTGATAAGAAGAATGGAGCCAGATTGAGGTAGTCATGACATTTCGCAGCATACTTTTTCCGGAAACCAACGGAGATTTCCACCCCCTTGTACTTGAACCCCCCGATTTTCTTGGCGATTTGAATCTGGATCAAATCATTGAAACAATCACCCTTAATAAAAAAGAATATGATTTAAAACCATTCTTTTATACACCCTTGTCAAATACCGATGATATAGCATATCGTCATGAAATCATGAAGGATTTTGAACAAAAGACTCTGCTCGCCAGTATCAAATCCTTCTCACAAAAAATGAGAACTATGCGCGAGCATCTTGCACATGTCGAAAAACTCTACTACAGGAAACAAAAACAAAGCTGGTTTTTGGATGCTGCGGAAATCTATCGCGAAGCGATGATCAGTTTGATGCAGGATTTATCCCGCATCCCATTGAAGTCCCGTGGCTTTGTAAACTTCCAACAGTATTTGGCAGTCTATATTCATTCCATACCATTTGAGCTGCTGGTAAATGAAATTCGCCGGTTGAAGGATCAACTTTCCAGCATACAGTATTGCATGCTAATCAAAGATAATTCCATTGAAGTCCGCAAATATGATGCTGAAGTCAATTACACCGCAGAAATTGAAAATCTCTTCAAAAAATTCCGACAGGATGAAGTGAATGATTACACAGTCAAATTTCAAGAACGACAAGAGATGAACCATATTGAAGCCAAAGTGCTTGATTTTCTGGCTCTTCTATACCCGGAAACTTTTCAAAACCTTGAAGACTTCTGCCATAAGCATTTGAACTTTCTGGATGAAACCATTAATCGTTTTGACAGGGAAGTCCAGTTCTATATCGCCTACCTGGAATATGTGGAATGTTTTCAGCATACGGGATTGAAGTTCTGCTATCCCAAGATTTCCACATCCTGCAAGGAAATCAGCAATACAGGAAGCTTTGATATGGCTTTAGCCTTCCAACTGATCAATCAAAAAAAGCCCATTGTCTGCAATGATTTTTATCTCAAGGGTGATGAACGCATTATCGTTGTGTCCGGGCCCAATCAAGGAGGCAAAACAACTTTCGCCCGATCTTTGGGGCAATTGTTTTATCTGGCAAGCCTTGGCTGTCCGGTGCCAGGGCGGAAAGCACAACTCTTTTTACATGACAAACTCTTCACGCATTTTGAAAAAGAAGAAGATATCGAAAATCTCAGGGGAAAACTGCAAGATGACCTGGTCAGGATCCATAAAATATTGACCATGGCCACATCCAACAGCATCATTATTATGAATGAGATTTTCACATCCACAACTTTGGAAGACGCGATTCTGCTCAGCAAGAACATAATGGAACAAATCATCGCATTGGATCTGCTTTGCATTTCTGTTACCTTTCTTGATGAAATGTCAACCTTCAGTCCGAAGATTGTGAGCATGGTTAGCACCATGTCCCCCGACCAATCCACATTGAGAACATTTAAAATCCTTAGAAAACCCGCAGATGGCTTATCCTATGCCCTTTCTATTGCTGAGAAATACAATCTCACCTATGAGCAATTGAAGGAACGATTAACATCATGAAATCATTTCTCCTGTACAAAGACCGAGATCTTGACTTTCAGGCAAAACTGCCTACCCATACCCGTGATCTGATCCAGGATCTCGAACTGGAAGTTTTATTTAATGCCATGGCACAAGGAGAATCACTCTTGCTTGATGTGGCGCAAAAAACTGTGCTTTCCAGTTTGACCGATCTGGATACCATTATCTATCGGCAGAAAATTCTTGCAGATTGCATGAAGAATCCCGAGCTTGTCAGAGAAATTTTCCAAATTGCTACGCAAGCAATAGAAAACGAAAAAAAGACTTACTGGGGTTTTTACAGCAAATATCCGCCAGCCATATTAGGAAGATCAATTACTGTTTTGCAAATATTTACCGGGGCATTGAAAAATCTTAGAACAATGGCTGAAGAAAACTCAGATCGCTTTTTATCGGATGGATTCCAGAATTTTTTTCAAATGCTGCGTACAGAACTTGATGATGCATATTTCACCGAGATACAAAAGCATTTGAAATACCTGAAATTTCGCAATGGGGTTCTGATCAGTGCCCAGTTGGGCAAAGGCAGCAAAGGTTCCGGATTTGTTCTCCGCCGGCCAAAAGACCTGGAGGAAAACTGGGTGAAACGTCTGTTTTCGCAAAAAACAGGCGGGCATACCTTCTTCATCAGTGATCGCGATGAAAATGGCGCCAGAGCACTTTCTGATCTAAAAGACAGAGGCATCAATTTCGTCGCCAACGCGCTTGCCCAATCCGCAGATCACATTCTCAACTACTTTTCCCTGTTAAGAAGCGAGCTTGCTTTTTATATTGGCTGTTTGAATTTGAATGATGTCCTTGCTGAAAAAGGTGATTCGATCTGTTTTCCTGTGCCGCTTGGACTTGAAGAACACAATCTCTCTTTTAAAGGTTTGTCCGATGTGTGTTTATCGCTGACGCTCAAGGAAAAAGCTGTGGGCAATGATCTTAATGCAAACCAGCAACACCTTCTCATCATCACCGGAGCAAACCAAGGTGGAAAATCAACTTTTTTGCGCAGCATTGGTTTGGCACAGCTTATGATGCAATCCGGCATGTTTGTAACTGCCGAATCTTTCCGCACCAACATTTGTGAAAATATTTTTACGCATTACAGACGGGAAGAAGACATTACCATGAAAAGCGGAAAACTTGAGGAAGAACTTGGCAGAATGAGCAACATCATCGATCAGCTCAAACCCCAATCTCTCTTGTTGCTCAACGAATCATTTGCCGCCACAAATGAACGGGAAGGTTCAGAAATTGCCTGGCAGATCATTCGCTCCCTCGTTGAAAAGAATATTAAAGTGCTTTTTGTTACCCATCTGTATGAATTTGCGAACAGGCTTTTCCAATCAGGTTTTTCAAAAACGTTGTTCCTGCGAGCTGAGCGGCAGAACGATGGAGACCGCACCTATAAAATCATTGAGGGGAAACCTTTATCAACCAGCCATGGACTGGACTTATACCAAAATGTATTTGGGCCACAAGTTGGAGAAGTCATTAAAACAGTTGAGATCAGTAAAGATCCGGCAAACGACCCACAACAAAGGAGTCCCGATGATCGAAGATTTTGAAAAGGAGTTTCTTGATGGATTGCAAATGATCCATATCGAATTGGACCTTCTCAAAGATCAATGGGATGAATTGAAAAACGAATTCCAGACAAATGAATGGCCGGATGAAGAAGGACTGCGATTTGTATTAGCTGCCGGACTGCGTGCAATCCAAAATCAGAAAACAGCAGAAACCCTTGTCAACGATCAAACAAACCTGGTCTCTGAACTGGAGCGTTTGCAAACCGAACGCATGTATCTGGATGGACGGTATGCTGTAATGAAATTTCGCACATATCAATTTATGCAGGCCTGCAAAACGTTGGAATGGAAACTCAATGTATCCAAATTTGAGATGAAGGGTTTGGAAGAGTATAACCAGAAACTTAGGTCGCAATTAAAAAACCAGAAATAGTACAACAATTATCCTGTATATTGATCCCACTCAGACGGCTCCGTGTTCTCGGCCATCAAGTTCAACAATTTGGTCGCCAAACTTGCGACCAAATCCGATGAGTGCTGCTCAGCACGCTGTAGAATCTTGCGCCGGTCCGGATGATCTATTTTTGCCGTGGCCAATAGAACGGCCCTGAGAAAATAATAATTGGTTTCTTCGCTTTCAATGACTGCCCAAAATTCTTCTAATGCACGCTGACTATGGATATTGCCGAGAATTTCTGCTGCCATAATCTTTCTTTCAGCAACTGCATGATGCAATGCCACCAATAGCTTCTCTTCAAAGGACTTTAGATCAAAATCTCCAAGATTGAACCCACAGATTGGACATATATTCTCAGAACGCCCAATGATCTCCCAACAGTTTGGGCAGTAATAGGTTACCATCCCGAAGTCAACTCCTCAAGTGCTGCAATTATTGCCGTGAACAGGAACTATTGCGCTCCCATTCACGGCAATCAAATCTTTCAGCTAGCGCACAAAAGCCTTACGGCCTGCGAAGATTGCTGCATCGCCCAGTTCCTCTTCTATGCGCATCAGTTGATTGTATTTCTCGACACGTTCTCCTCGGCAGGGGGCTCCAGTCTTAAGATGTCCTGTACCCATTGCCACTGTGAAATCTGCAATAAAACTGTCCACCGTCTCACCAGAGCGATGGGATACCATTGCACCCCAGCCAGCTTTGTAAGCCATTTCAATGGTTGCGATGGTCTCACTAATTGTGCCAATCTGGTTCAGCTTAATCAAAACCGCATTGGCAACATTTTCCTCAATACCTCTTGCCACCCGCGTAACATTGGTTACGAACAAATCATCACCCACCAGTTCAATCTGGCTGCCAATTGTCTGATTGAGCAATTTCCAACCTTCCCAATCATCTTCTGCCAAACCATCTTCCAATACAACAATGGGATACTTTTTTACCCATGAAGCATACATTTCGACCATTTCCGCTGAAGTTATTTTCTTACCCTCGGTTCGAAGGTTGTAAAGCCCGTCTTCATAAAAACCACTTGATGCTGGATCAATGGCAATGCAGATTTGTGAACCGGGTTGGTAACCGGCTTTTTCAATGGCCTTGAGAATGAGTTCGATCGCTTCCGCATTTGAGCTGAGCGCAGGTGCAAAACCACCTTCATCTCCGACACCGGTGGTGTATGAATGGCTCTTTAGGACCCCTTTGAGTGCGTGATACACTTCACTTCCCCAGCGCAAGGCTTCACGAAAATTGGCGGCGCCGACCGGAGCGATCATGAATTCTTGCAAATCGGTGCCTTGCCAATTGGCATGTACACCACCATTAAGAATATTGAACATTGGAACTGGCAAAGTTTTGGCAGTTATGCCACCCAGATACCTGTAAAGCGGCAGGCCAACCTCATTTGCCGCTGCCCGAGCTACCGCCAAGCTGACACCAAGGATTGCATTGGCACCAAACTTGCTTTTGTTGGCTGTGCCATCCAAATCCAGCATGGCTTTGTCAACTGCAGATTGGTCCAGCGCATCCATACCAATCATTTCCTGCGCAATTTCTTTATTGACATGTTCAACAGCTTTTAGAACACCTTTACCGTTATACCGACTCTGGTCGTTATCGCGTAATTCCAACGCTTCATGAATGCCAGTAGATGCCCCAGACGGTACAGCAGCTCGCCCAAAGGCACCACTTGCCAATGTTACCTCCACTTCAACTGTTGGATTTCCACGCGAATCCATTATTTCTCTGGCATGTACACAAATGATTTCGTTTTCCATTTTGCTTTCTCCTTGTGCTTATTTTAAGAAAATTTTATAGATAGATATTGGCAATGTTGCTGCCTATAAAACCAAGTTCATCATAAATTTATCTGACCATCTGATGACAAAGCTTTGTTTCCATCGATAATTTCTTTATGACCTCCTTACGATCAACACAACATCACTTGATTACGGAACTGTACCATCTTTCAGTTTCATGAAAAACCTTTATCCAAATCTCTGCAAAAAGTCAAACAAATAGTTTACTTAAAAATGTTCGGAAACCATTTGTACTTTTGAAAGACAGATTTGTTTCGTGTTTCAGAGACAACAGGCGAGGGTTCTTTGGATTGTTGGTTTTTAAGCTCTACCACTTCAGCTTCAAGATTAATGATCGTAGCCTTCAACACACGAATTTCTGCAATATGTCTGCTGGCCAGGTTTTTCAAGCCAATGTTCTCCTTGAATACCGCCCCATTGGAAAGCTCCCAATTTTTGTTGGCATTTTGAAGTTCAAACATCCGAAATCGCATGGCTGCCAAAAGTGATTCTGCTTCAACCAAACGAGATACAAGTTGTTGTTGGTTTTTTGGAAGTCCGGTCTCTTTTTCGTTTTCAGGCAAGGTTTTAACCCTTAGGTAGCCAAGACCTGCTCCAAGAATGATGCGCAAACCTTCTTGTTCTTCCCATCCTTCAGAGTGAATCAAAGCAAGAATATCTTCAAGGGTTTGCTGCGTAAGTTGAATTTCAATCGTATGACAATTGGTTGAGCGAAGTTCATGGTTTGTCATCAGGTTTCATCTCATATCTGAATTGAATATCCTTCGCAACGGCATTGCTAATCAATTGATTAATTTCAACTGCCTTCAATGCAAGTTGACCAAACAATGAATCAATAACCTCTGGAATTTCGGGTTACAGTTTCCCATAACCGCCCGTCCATGACGATCGCCAATTCTGCAAATTGACCAACCAGACGCTCATTTTTGCAACGATGGTTTTTTCTACAAAGCCTTTTTCGGAACATAAAACCAGCTTTTTGACAAGCCGCAAAAGCCTCTCAAGCACATCCCCACTTATTTTCTGGATAGTCGCCTTCTGTTTGCTATCTAACTTTTTTGTTTGTTGATAGAGTATGTCAGTCTCAGCGCCATCCATCAATGGCAATACTTGCCAGGAAGAATTTTCAAATAATAGCAGCGAAGTGCGATAATTTCGTTTTTGATGATCATTGATTATAGGCAAAGCCATTTTGAGATTCATTTTCGATATCATAAAAACAAAAACCTCCACAAGTAAACTATTTACTTGTAGAGGCCATCAGCCCATTCAGGCGGTTTGGATTCTCGAAGCGAGCCTCATCGCTTTAATGATTATATCCAATATTTCAACTATCAACAAGAGCGATTCAGAAAATCCCATTACTTTGTCAAAGTATCACCCCAAGATCAGCAATGGATAGCAATATTTGTGAAGAACCACCTGCTTTCAGGCATTTTTCCCCCACTTTGTTCTATAATAAATACAGTTTCATCGTTCTCATCAATGAAAACCACTCACATCCTGCGCAATATTCGTACAGCATTGAAGCGCAACCAAGGAGCAAAGATTATGGCACGATCCACTTTCTATCTGGGACGGATTGTTGACCCAAAAACTGGCAAGGCAACGGATGAAGAACTGCAATACAAACCAGCGCATCTGACCACGCATGGTGTGGTGACCGGCATGACCGGCTCGGGCAAGACCGGCATGTGCGTGGGAATGCTGGAAGAAGCCGCATTACAGGGTATTCCGGCCATTGTGATCGACCCCAAGGGCGACCTGACCAATTTGCTGCTGCATTTTCCAGACCTGCTGCCCCAGGATTTTGAACCCTGGCTTGACCCGGACGAGGCGCGCCGCAAAGGGGTGGATATGGGAACGCTTGCAGTCGAAAAAGCCGGGTTGTGGAAAAATGGCCTGGCCGACTGGGGACTGGGAAAAGAGGATCTGCTGGCGCTGAAATCGGCGGCGGAGTTTGCCGTCTTCACTCCCGGGTCAAAAGCCGGGTTGCCTGTCAACATCCTTTCTTCTTTCGCCTGCCCGGACATGAACTGGGAGGAGAATGCCGAATTCCTGCGTGAGGAAATCTCCAGCACGATCACCGGCTTGCTGGCATTGATCGGCATGGGAGAGATCGATCCGCTGCGCTCGCGGGAACATATCCTGCTGGCCAATTTGCTGGAACAAGCCTGGAGCAATGGACAGTCCCTGGATTTGACCCAGTTGATCATGCAGGTACAGAAGCCGCCCTTTGACCGCCTGGGAGCCTTCCCGCTGGAAAGCTTTTTCCCGGAAAAAGAGCGTTTCAATCTCTCGATGGTGCTGAACAATTTCCTGGCTTCGCCTTCCTTCCAGACATGGCTGGAAGGCCAGCCTTTAAATATGGCTGAGCTGCTGTATGCCAAAGACGGCCGGCCGCGTCACAATATCTTCTACCTGGCACATCTAAGCGAAGCCGAGCGCATGTTCTTTGTGACCCTGCTTTTCTCTTCCATTGAGACCTGGATGCGGGCGCAGCGCGGCACTGGCGGCCTGCGGGCGCTGGTCTATTTTGACGAGATCATGGGTTACCTGCCGCCGGTGGCCAATCCTCCTTCGCGCACTATCATGCTGCGCATGTTGAAGCAGGCGCGCGCTTTTGGGGTGGGCATGCTGTTGGCGACCCAGAACCCGGTGGATCTGGATTACAAGGCGCTTTCCAATATCGGCACCTGGATCATTGGCCGTTTACAAACCGAGCGCGACAAAATGCGCCTGATGGATGGTCTGCAAAGCGCAGGTGGGGATATAGATATAAAAACCATTGACAAAATGATCTCTGGTTTGGACAAACGAGTGTTCCTGATCCACAATATTAATGAAAGCGGTCCGCGGTTATTCAGTACGCGCTGGGCAATGAATTACCTGGCCGGGCCCATGACCCGCGCCCAAATCCCGGCATTGAATGCACTGGTCGGGGCGGCAATGCCTGCCAAGAATGGGACAACCCCTGCCCCGGTTTCATCCCCCGCGGCTGCGGCGCAGACACAAACGGCACCGGTCACCAATGGGGTACGCCCTGTCCTGCCTTCAGGTGTGGAGGAATTCTTTTTGCCAGTGGCACTGGATGCGGCGGCTGCCGTGCATGCCGCCCGTTTAACCCTGGATAATCCGCCGCAGGTGGCAGGAGTGGTATATAAACCAGCCTTGCTGGCTCAAGTAGAGACGCGCTATTTTTCGCAAAAGTATGGCGTGGAGAACCTGCTGCGCACAGCGGCCCTGGTACAGGAAGCGAGCGGAAGAAACATCCGTTGGGAGGATCATGCCTGGAGTGGAGATGACCCCAAAACCCTGCACAGCCAGCCCCAGCCCCAGGCCGGGTTCGAAATGCTGCCTGGCTGGTTGAGCGATGCACGCGGGATCAAAGCTATGGAAAGCGATTTCGTGGACTGGGTCTATCGTAATGGGACCATACGTCTGCGAGCCAATGAAGCATTAAAACTCTATGCCGGGCCGGAAGTATCTCCCGCCGAATTCCGTGAACAATGTAGCAAAGCGGCGCGTGACATGTACGAGGCCGAGGTCAACAAATTTACCACAGCCTTCGACAAAAAATTGGTCGCTTTGGAAACCAGGGTACGCCGTCAGGAACTTGAAGTGAAAGAGGCTGAAAGCAAGGTTGGCAGCCGGCGCATGGAAGAGCTGGGCACCCACGGGGAGCTGCTGTTAAGCATGCTGGGCAAGCGGCGGCGCAGTGTCTCAAGTTCACTCACCAAGCGGCGCATGACCCAGCAAGCCAAGGATACCTTTGAGCAGGAGACGGAGGAGCTGTCCGCTTTAAAGAAACAGCTTGACGCCATGAAAAAGGAACGGGAGGATACCATCCGCCAGGCAAAAGAACGCTGGGTAGATGTGGTCAATAACCTTACAGAAGTACCATTAACCCCGTTCAAGAAGGACATTTTTGTGCAGATGTTCGGAGTGGCCTGGCTGCCTTTTTACCAAGTCAAGGACGGCAGCCGCCTGCGCGATGTGCCGGCATTCAACGCCGAATAGACAATTGTATGCAGATTACTGCAAGACCTCCCGCAAGTTTTGCCACTTGCGGGAGGTTCTGTGCTTAATTTCGCACTCTTCGAAAAGCTCATGTGACATTCGGGCTGTTTTCTAAAGGTCCTGTCTTCCCGCCAATGCCCGCAGCAGGGTGTTCTGATCGGCGTATTCCAGATCGCCGCCCACAGGCAGACCGCGCGCCAGGCGGGTGATGCGCACCTGGTAAGGCGCAAGCTGCTGGCGCAGGTAGAGAGCGGTGGCGTCGCCTTCCATGCTGGGATTGGTGGCGATGATGACCTCCTTGATCCCACCGGCTGCTACGCGTTCAATCAGCGATTTAACCTTGAGGTCTTCCGGGCCGACGCCTTCAATGGGAGAAAGCACACCATGCAGCACATGATACCGGCCCATAAAGCCATCAGTGCGTTCCATGGCCAGCACGTCCAGCGGCTCTTCCACCACACAGATCAAGCTGGCGTCCCGGCGATCACTGGCACAGATCTCACATTCCTGCTGACTGGAAAGGGTGATGTTGTGGCAGATGTTGCACTGGCCAGTGGAGCTCTTCAACTGCTGCAGGGCTTCCGCCAATTGCTGAGCCAGGTCGTCCGATCCGCGCAACAGGAAAAAAGCCAGACGTGATGCCGTCTTGGGGCCAATCCCAGGCAGGCGTTCCAGGGCGCTGATCAGGTCCTGTAAAGGAGCAGGTAAGATCGCCATCGAAAGGTTTTAAAAACCCAACCCCATGCCGGACAGGCCGCCGGTGACAGGGCCCATACGTTCGTTGGCCAGTTCGGTCGATTTTTCCAGCGCCAGGTTGACCGCCGAGACGATCAGGTCTTGCAGCATTTCAACATCGGCATCTTCCAGCAGGGAGGGGTCGATCTCCACTGCCCGGCAATGCTGCTGTCCGGTCATGGTCACCTTGACCACGCCGCCGCCGGCAGTTGCGGTAACGGTTTCTTCTGCCAGTTGAGCCTGAATGGCTTCCATCTGCTGCTGCATGGCTTGCAGTTGCGACATCATTGGCTTTTGCCCTTTGTTGCCGCCGGGCATGCGTCCATATCCTTTTGCCATATTCTCACCTCTCAAAAAAAGATAATCTTAAAATGACTTGTGCAGGATCAATCCTGCTTGGTAATCTTGCCACCCAGGCTCAGAGCAGCATTCACCAGACCATCGGCGTCAATCTCCAGGTCGGGCGGCAGTTCTGCAGTCTGGCCCTGGGTAACCACAGCTGTAATGGGAACCTGAATACCCAGCAAATGGTGGATCGCATTGCGGGTCAGTTCCAGATTCTCGGGTGTGTTCATCTTGGATTGCAACAACTTTGTGGTGAAGCCCAGGATCAACACGCCATTCTTGACCGTCATCAGTTTGCAGGAATTGAGCAAAGCCTCGGTTGGGCGGCTCGTTTCACGTACCACGCCGCGGATCTCTTTCCAGTTCTTCTTGATGGCAGCCAGGTTGATTTCAGCAGCCGGGGTTGTCGTTTCTTCAGCCGGAGGAGGTGGAGCAGAGGTTTCCGGCGGCGCAGGTTTTGAAGTCGGTACCGGGGGAGTGGATTGCTGCGATTCAACCGCCGCCGGGGCGGGTTTTTTTTGCGTTGTTTTGGTTTCGTTTTTTGGCGGAGCGGCAGGCGGCTGAGAAGGCTCAGATTGGGAAGCCGTGCGGACGGTTTGATCGATGACCCTGGCCAAAGCCAGCTCCAGAGGCAGGCTGGGCTGCCAGGCGGCGCGCAAATCGCTGGCTGCCTGATTAAAAGCGTTGATGGTCTCGATCAGGGAACTGTTGGAGAAGGCGCGGGCATGACCGCTCATGCGGGTCAACATGTCGGCAGTGGCATCGATCTCGTCCCGATTGCCCATTTGGATCAAAAGCAACTGACGCAGGTAATCCACCATCTGGCGGGCAAACTGGCGGGCATCACTGCCGCTGTCCAACGCCCGGTGCAGGCAGGTCAAACCCGCCTGTGAGTCCTTATTCAAAACAGCATCCACCAGTTCCAGAATGGATTGATCCGTGGCAGTGCCCAGCACATTTTGGGCTATTTCCAGGGTGATCTTCTCGCCGGTGGAGGCAAGCTGGTCAAGCAGAGAGATTGCATCCCGCAGGGCACCGGTAGCCTGGCGGGCTATAGCCGTCAGGGCGTCATCATCAACCTTAATCTCCTCCTGCTTGGCGATATCCATCAGGCAGGTGACGATATCATTCACCGGAATACGGCGAAATTCATGGCGCTGGCAGCGAGACAGCACAGTGGCCGGAATCTTGTGAATCTCGGTAGTAGCCAGGATGAAGATGGCGTGAGGCGGTGGTTCTTCCAGTGTCTTGAGCAAGGCGTTGAAAGCCGCAGTGGAAAGCATATGCACTTCATCAATAATGTAAACCTTGAAGCGACCCTGACTGGGAGAAAAGTTGATCTTGTCGCGCAAATCGCGCACATCGTCCACACTGGTATTGGAGGCCGCATCAATCTCGATCAGGTCGAGAAAGCTGCCTTTGTTAATCGCCAGACAATGGGCACATTCCTCACAGGGGCGGCTGGCCGGATCTTCTGCCAGACAGTTGACCGCTTTGGCCAGCAAACGGGCCGAGGTAGTCTTGCCTGTGCCGCGTGGCCCGGCAAACAAATAGGCATGTCCGATCCGCTGGCTGCGCACCGCGTTCTGAAGTGTGCTGACAATATGTTCCTGACCAACAACCTGGTCCCATCTTTGCGGGCGGAATTTTCTGTACAGTGCTTGAGACATACGTGATCTGCTTTCCTGAAAAAGAATGGAAGATTACGGAATGGTATATTTGGCGCGCTCATTGCCCTGGGCATCCAGCAAAGTGGCGGTTTCGCCAGACTGCCAGGCGGCTTGCGGCAAAGCCCAATAACGCTCAATGACCGAATCAACCCCGGTGCGGGTGTAGATATCAATCTTGCCGCCCTCATACATCACCAGGTTGGTTGGAAAAGTGTAAACATGGCGGTCTTCGTCCTTGAGCTGCCAGCCGGAAAGCCAGACCTCGCCCTGGCCGACACGCACCAGCTCGATCACCTCGTTTTGTAGATCGCCAGCCCCAAAAACATTGGAGATGCGGATCACCTCTTCATCCAGCGGAATAGGAGTGCCAGCCGGGACCAGTGAGAGGTTATTATCCAGCGGATAAAGCGCCGCAGATGGCGGCACAATCACTGGCAACTGCTTGCGATAGGGCGTGTCCCACAGCCATAACACCAACAGGGTGGTGGCCGCCGAGACAATGACATTCAAAAGAAGATAGAAAAGCAGCTTTTTTCGATTCTTCATGAGGTTCCCTTATCCTTGAATGATAGCATAGATTGGCGAAAACTTCATATCTGCGGGTGGAATTTTAAGGTGGCAGGTCTTTTGTCTAAGGTAAAAAAAAAATTAATAGACCTCAGTTCAGGACAGCAAAAAACCGAGGGGAAATGGGAGAGCCCAAACACCTCTCTATCCAAAATTGACGTTAATTGGATAAAAAGAGGTTGAATTCTTAATTGTTTTTAATGTTGCTTTAATGTATATAAGACAATTTAGATATATAATATCTACAAGTGCCTCACACTCAATTATTGGTACCCCGAGGTACTTCATCGGAGATCACCGGCCAGTACGTCTTCCCCCAACCACTGGCAGTGAGAAAGGTGTTTCTGATGAACATGGTTGTGTAGCCGCCGGACAACCCCTAAGTCCGGCGGCGCCTGTTTAAATCTACAAGCCTGCTGACGCCAGCCAGTTGAACTGGTGCCAGCAGGCTTGCTGCTTGTATTTTATGGGATGACTTGCAGCTTGCGGCCCACGCTGGCGAACGCCTCCAAGGCCTCATCCAGGTCTTGCCGGGTGTGGGCAGCCGAAAGCATAACCCGGATGCGGGCCTTGCCCTGCGGCACAGTGGGAAACCCCAATGCTGTGGCAAAAACACCTTGCTGGAAAAGCTCACGGCTGAACTGGTGCGCCAAAGCAGCTTCGCCCAGCATGACCGGGGTAATCGGGGTGGCGCTAACACCAGTATCAAAGCCAAGATTTTTCATTTCAGCCTTGAAATACCGTCCGTTCTCCCACAGCCGGTCAACCAGTTCGGTGGAGCTTTCCAGTAGATCAACAGCAGCCAGGCAGGCGGCCACATCGGCAGCCGGGCTGGCAGAAGAGAAGAGGAATGGGCGGCCGCGCTGGGTGAGCCATTCCACAATGGCAGCATTGCCTGCAACCACCCCCCCCACCACGCCAAAGGCTTTGGAGAAGGTGCCCACTTCAATATCCACCTTGCCGTGCAAGTTGAATTGATCCACAATACCGCGCCCGCCGCGGCCGACAACGCCCTCACCGTGGGCATCGTCCACCATCAACATGATGTCGAAATGACTGGCAACCTCATACAACTTGTCGAGAGGCGCCAGATCACCATCCATGGAAAACACCCCGTCGGTAATAATCAGCGCCCGGCGGTAGCTGCCCAGGTTGGCTTCGATCTGAGATTTCAAATCTCCGGGATTGGCATGAGCAAAACGCACGATCCTGGCGCCGGACAGGCGGGCGCCATCGATAATACTGGCATGATTAAGCTCATCCGAGAAGATCACATCCTCCTTGCCAACCAGAGCCGGAATGGCCGCCAGATTGGCACAGAACCCGGACTGAAACGTAATGGCAGCCTCCACGCCCTTAAAAGCCGCCATGCGCCGCTCCAGTTCCTTATGCAGGTCGATTGTGCCGGCGATGGTGCGCACTGCGCCTGGACCAACACCATACTTCTCCACGGCTGCCTGGGCGGCCTGCTTCATACGCGGGTCATTGGCCAGCCCCAGGTAGTTGTTGGAGCAGAAATTCAAAGCGCGTTTGCCGTCAACCACCAGCCAGGCACCCTGGGGAGAACTCATGGTGCGAATGTTGTTATAAAGACCTGCATCTTTGAGACCTTTAAGTTCTTCCTGGATCCAATCCAATCGTGTTGA